>NZ_JBHTML010000106.1:0-13969 GCF_042679445.1 Arthrobacter sp. GCM10027362 | reverse complement strand
GCTGCGCAGTGCCGTGTGGGGGGCCGCAATGGCGGTCCCGCCGGAGTCGGCCGCGCCGCCCGTGCCGGCCGGGGCTGCCTTCGCGGCGCTGGGCCTGGGTTTCCTGGACGGCCAGGACGTGCCCGTCTTCACCAGTGGACGCTGGACCAGGCTGAGCACCAGCCGCGGCCACGTGCTGGTGCGCAGCGGCGCCTCGCTTTAAGGGTTAAGGGGCCCTTCTTAAGGGTCTTAAGGGGCTCTTCGGGCTGCAGCGCTGCCTAATGCTTGCCCGGAACCCTGAACTCCGCGTGGAACCGCCGCGTGTCCAAACGCTCGGAATCCGAGAACAGGTAAAGTCCTTCGACCTCGGCAACCGTGCCGGGGAGAATGGACTCCACGATGTCGCACATCTGCGCGATGTTGGCAGCGGACGTGTTCTGGATCTTGGTCAGCAGCATGCCCGCCTTGACCCCTGCCTTGCTGGCACCGGAGCCGGGAGTGACGGCCTTGACATAGAGGCCGCCTTTGATTCCCTCATCCGCGAGCTGCGCGTCGAGCCCGGGACCCAGGGTAGGATGCAGGGCCTCGAAGTATCCGGGGTAGTACTCCTCCACCGCCCAACCCATGTCGTTCTGGGACTGGCCCTTAAGCAGTTTGTTGACGATCTCGGGCTTGGCCGTGTCGATCGAGATGGAGTAGAACTGGCCTTGGGCCGGCGCGTCCTGCGAGCCGAAGTTGGTCAGCGTGTTGATACCCACGACGCGGCCGTGGTGGTCAAGCAATGGGCCGCCTGAATTCCCAAAGTTGACCGTCGCCCCGTGCTGGATCGTGTCCTTGTACTCGGGGGCACCTCTTGGTCGTGCCGGCACTTTGGTCGCGTTGACGAGGCCCGAGGAGATGATCAGCTTCTGCTCCGACGGGTTGTTGGTCAGGGTTCCCGGGTAGCCAAGTACGGTGACCGTGTCCCCCGGTTTCACGTCACCCGAGTTGCCGATGATGAGGGCCTCGGCCTGGTCCGGCAGGGCGGTTGAGAAGTGAACCACCGCGAGGTCGGCGCACGGGTCGGACGCGATGACGTGAAGGGACGCCTTCTCGCCGGTGTTGAAACGGCCCGAGATCGCCGCCAAGCCTTGGACGACGTGGGCGTTGGTGAGCCCCATCGCGCCCTTCTTATCCACGAGGAAGCCCGTGCCGGATCCGATGAAGTCGTCGGGACGGCGGCCCTGGATCGAAAAGACCGACTTTTCACCCAGGGAGTACAGCTGTTGCGGGGTCAGCTCGGCCGGATGCTGGTCGCCCTGGGGCAGTTCGTCAGTCACCGTGAGACCACTGTCAGCGTGATGGGGAATCTCGGCGGACCCCGTGGACGGGCTGGTTCCCGACTTCCCGGTTTGGCTTTCGACGGGTGGGTTGCTCGACCCGCACCCCGTGACGAAGAGTGCCGTGACCGCGAACGCAGCAGCGTACCTGCGCCGCGATCGGCATTTCTTGGATGACTGCATTGTCGCCTCCTGGTGGGCGCTACTTAGCCGTGATTTTTCATCGATTTGTTGCCGTTTATTGGTGACCTGTTACCGCATATCTGACCGGATCCTTTATCCAGGCTTGGTGACGGTGCCGCAGGTGGGCAATCCGAGCGCGGACACGGTCCGGTGACGCGGGAATCGTCCGTTCTGTTTGCGGGGACCCGGCCGCGCGGAATTAGCGCAATGGTCAATTGATTCACCCTTGCCGATAGATTCACCTCGCCTCTTGAAAGCGGTTTGAAATCCCTGCCCGGACGCGGCCGGCCGTCAGGGAAAAGCAGTTCCGTGCAGGTGTATCAGGCGCTGTTGACTGCGACCGTTCCCATGGTGGTCCGGGCGGGAGGGAATTGCCGGGCGGAGATGCGGCCGGATCTGCCGATTGTTCGGCGCAGGATGTCCCCGGGGCGCACCGGCAGCCCGGGTGTTTGGCAGGCAGGCCGAGGACGGCAGCGGCCACCGGTGTGGCTGGCGCCCCCGGAGCTGGCATGGCCGCGCTGAGTGGTGCCTGGAGCGGACCGCAACCCGTTCCCGCCGGCGCAGCCGGACAGATGAGCAGACTGGACGGGGATCGCTGTGGAACATGTCGCAGTGCACAAGTTCCTATTCATTGCTGGACCTGATATTCAAGTTGCGGCAAGCCGGGGTGCGCGTTGCCCCCGGGAAACAGGCATGTTGCAATCAAAGGCCAAG
Source organism: Arthrobacter sp. GCM10027362 (assembly GCF_042679445.1). NCBI lineage: Bacteria > Bacillati > Actinomycetota > Actinomycetes > Micrococcales > Micrococcaceae > Arthrobacter > Arthrobacter sp. GCM10027362. The sequence goes on along the minus strand of NZ_JBHTML010000106.1, from coordinate 11,774 downwards.
TGGAGGTCACAAGACCTTTTCACTGTCGGGCGTTTCGCTATTTCCCGACGGGCCATTATCATACCGCAGATGCAATATCAATGGCAGGGGAAGCGGGGGAACCGATAAAACAATCGATGCCCTGCGTCAAACCAGGATTTTAAGGTTCCTGTATATTGGGGCCGGTTCCTATGTCGAAAGCTTTATCCAACCGGAAGCCTGGGGAAACAGGAGCCGGGAGCAGGCGACGGTTTTGCGGATTTCCGCACCCGGGCGTGGGGTTCTGCCGGAGGGGATGGCGGTCCGCCAGGAAACAGCTCACAATCCGTGCGGCCTCGGCCCATGATCCGGTTCGGGCCGAACCGTGGCGGGCTGCCCGCCCGGTTTGTTCAGCGCAGGGCGCCCCTCTGCCTGGACGAAGTGCGCGCCCGGGCAGAGGGGCGGGCGGCGAGGCCCCGAAGCGGTTCGATCCCTTGGCGGTCCGCCGCTCTGGTCCGGTCCGGACGTACGAAGGGGACGTCAGAGGCTGTTGACCATGGTGTGCGCGGCGCGCTCGAAGTAGTCCCAAAGCGTGTCCTCGTACAACGGGGGCAGCTGCAGCGACTTGACCGCGGCGTGCATGTGGGCCAGCCAGCGGTCCCGGGCGTCGAAGTCCACCGTGAACGGCGCGTGGCGCATCCGCAGCCGGGGGTGGCCGCGTTGTTCGCTGTAGGTTCCGGGGCCGCCCCAGTACTGCTCCAGGAACATGCGCATCCGTTCATTGGCCGGACCCAGGTCCTCCGGGTACATCGGACGCAGGACCTCGTCCCCGGCCACTCCTTCGTAGAAGGCGTCCACCAGCTTGACGAAGGTTTCATGCCCGCCGACGGCGTCATAGAAGCTCTCGGTGACGGCCGGATCGGTGAACGGGCCGGTGTTCGTCGGGCGCAGGGTCGCCAGCGGCTGGCCGAAGCGCGAGGGGACCGGCTCGGCGGGGCCGGGCGTTTCCGGAGTCTGGGAGGTCATGGTTATTCAGCTGCCTGTTCTGCGAGTGCGGGCTTGCCTTCCTCAACGCTCTCCTTGGGCTGGTAATTCCCCTGCGACCGGTTGCCAACTCGCAGGATCTCCCCGTTGCGCAGGTACCAGACCACCCCTTCCTCGTCCACGACGCGGGTAACGCGCAGGCCGACGGCTTCCACGCGCCCGACCACCTCGGAGGTGACGATGGTGTCGCCGATGCCGAACTGGTCCTCGATGGTAATGAAAATGCCGGAGAGGAAGTCCCGGACCAGCTGCTGCGCGCCGAAACCGATGGCTACACCGGCGATACCGACGCTGGTCAGCAGCGGGGCGATGGGCAGCTCGAAGGTATCCATGACCATGATGATGACCATGCCCGAGACGAAGATGCTCACCACGGACTTGAGGATGGAGCCGACGGTATCGGCCCGCTGGATGCGCCGGCTCTGCTCCTGGTTGCGCAGGATCGGCTGCGCCCAGCGGAAATGGGGCTTCTTGAAGATCGACGAGCCGCGCTTGATGCGTTCGGTGATCCGGCCGATCACGAAGTGCGCAATCGACCAGACCAGGATGCCCACGAAGATGATGACGCAGGCCTGGAAAATGTCGCCGCCGGGGGAGACCCGGTCGATCAGCGTCAGCGTCTGCTCGGTCACCTGCTGGGTGATGTGCCCCGTTACCTCTTGTGCTTGATCCGTTACTGATTGCGTCTGCTGCGTCACGACCTGCGGTGCTTTCTGTTGCGTTGGGAAGACTCCTCAAGGGTAGCGACCGGGGGCCGGCAGGAGGCCTGCCGGTTCAGGGCCGCCCCCGGACGGCGTTACCCGGTTGTTACCCTAAACCGCTGGCCGGCTCCGGACTTTATGCCCGCCGTATGATCTTGCTCACCTCGGCGTGGCGCGCCGGCGCGCCGTGCCGGTACGGCGCGCGGAAACGACGACGGCGCCGTGCCGGATGCCTCAGCCGGCGAGGATTTCGGGTTCGTGCAGCACCGGGAAGTTCACGCTGCGGGCGATGAAACAGACCTTGTTGGCGTCTTCATGGAGCCGCCGGGCCAGCTCGGTCCGGGCAGGATCGGCGATGGTGACCTTCGGATGCAGGATGACGGAGGTGAATTCCCCGCTGCCGTCCCGGTTCAAGCGCATGACACCCTCGGCGTCGTCGCTGTACGCGGTGACCACAAGGCCGTTGTTCACCGCGACATGCAGGTAGGAGAGCATGTGGCATTGGGTCAGGGCGGTCAGCAGCAGCTGTTCCGGATTCCACCGGTCGGCGTCGCCGTGGAAGGTCGGATCCGCGCTGCCCTCCAGTTCGGGCAGCCCGGCGGCCCGGACCACATGGTCGCGGCCGTAGCTGCGGTAGCTGGACGTGCCGTTCCCGCGGTTGCCGGTCCAGGTAATGCTGACTGCGTAGTGGTGCTGGGAGAGGTCCATAGCCACATTAAAGCCCACGCCATCAAAGCCACGCCGCAGCCGGCCCGGATCAGGCTTTCGGAGTGCAGGCGGTGATCTTGTACAGTGCCGCCGTGCCCTTCTTTGCCACGAGCTCGAAGCCTTGGGTGAAATCCACCCTGGTGAATCCGGGCCACTTCAGGCCCCTGTCGGTCTGCCGTGCACGGATGGGACCGTCGTCGTAGACATAGTTGGCTCCGAGCCGATGCAGGGCCTGGCACACCTGCGGGTCCGTCAGGATCTTCCGGAAGTTCCGGCGCAGGTAGGCCTCGTCCTCGTTTCCGGGCCGGTTGATCATCTGCGGGAAGACCACGCGGTGCCCGGTGAGCGCGTAGATGTAGGGCAGCCCGTTGAAGGGGTCTCCAATCACCACCGCGTCCCGGGGCAGCAGCGGCCCCAGGGACCGGATGAATTCCTGCTCGTCCCCCAGCAGGGCCCGGCCCCGGGAGACCGGTGTCACCAGATAGGGGGTGGTCGCGGCGGTCAGCCGGTCCTGGTAGCGGAACCCGCCGGAGGTGGCGAAGATGGCGGCAACAGCCAGCAGGCTCAGCGCAGCAGCGAGCAACTGCCGGCGCCGTCCGCGCGGCCGCAGCGCGAGGAACGGCAGGCGGCAGGCCCGGTCCAAGGCCAGCGCCGCGAAAACGCAACCGTAGGTCAGCACCAGGGGCGCGATGCGCGGCGGATCCTTGTACCAGAATCCGGCGAGCCAGCGGTAGGGATTTTCATCCCCCGCGGCCAGCACGAACAGTACCGTGCCTGCCGCCATGCCCCCGACGGCGGGGCGGGAGCGCGCATAGAACAGGCCAATGACGGCGCCGGCCAGCATCAGGGCGGCGATGGCGTAACTGTAGCTGGCCGGGCCAACCATGGGCGACGAGGGCTGGTTGGGCAGGTCGAAGTACAGCCACTTCAGCGCTCCGCCCACCCCGGTATAGCGGCGGCGCGGGTAGTCCAGCACCCCGATGAGCACGTTCAGCCGGGACAGGCCCAGGCCGGCGGCCGCCAGTGCGGCCAGGCACAGTATGGAGACAGCGGCGCCGCGCACCCTGCTCCGCCGCCACTGGTAGAGGAAGCCCAGGATCAGGAAACGCACGAGGTAGAAGCCGCCGAGGGCCAGCAGCGCAAAAAGCGCCGACGGATGGATCCAGATCGCACCGGCGGCGGCTAGCAGCAGCGCCGCAACCCGGGTCCAGGTACCCGGGCCGGGCGGGACCGCCCCGGGGCTGCGCCGCCAGGTCAGCCGGCTTTGGTAGAGCAGGTTGATGCCCAGCGCCAGCACCCCCGGGATGACCGCCGTCGCAAAACCGTTGGGCCACTGCCCGCTGCGCACCAGTTGGGCGAAGGGGAAGGCCAGCAGGGCGGAACCGAAGAGCGGGGCCAGGAACCAGGTCACCGGCATCCGCGGGAAGAGCGCCGTGGCCAGGTAGGCCAGTGAGGCCGGCCAGACGACGGCGCCGATCAGCAGGCAGGAAAGATTCGCCGCGGTGACGACGTCGCCCGGGACCAGGGACACCAGCTCGTGCCAGCCGGCTGGGTAGAAAGACGGCGAGGTGCCGCCGAAGATCGGCGAGATGCTCCACGGGCTGGACTGCCCGCTGTCCTGGATCCACCGCACGGCATTGGCATGGAAGGTCGGGTCCCAGCCCTGGTTCACCCGGTCCAGCGATCCCATGCCGCGGACCATGACGGTCCCAATGATCACCGCTGCCGCGGCCAGCGCGGCGCCCAACAGGACCTTCAGCGCCATGGGGGCGCAGGGCGCCGGGACCGAAGCCTGGTCCGGGGGTGCTGCCGGCTCCGGGTTCTTTGGCCGTACCGGCCGGCGGGCGGCCAGCGGGCCCAGCAGGAAACACAGGCCGACGCCGGCGAAGGCCGGCACTGCCGCGCTCGCCGGCCCCCAGCGCCAGCCCGTTGCGAGGCAGACGAGGCTGGCTCCGCCGGCAACCGCTGCCGAGGCCGCGGGGGCGAGCGCAAGGGCCTCAAAAACCTTCAACCGCAGACCGTACATTGCCAGGAACCCCGGGACGTAGAAGATCCCCAGCAGCACCAGCACCTGTCCTGCAACCGCTATCGAGTCCATTGGCTCACCTGATGACCAGTATTGGCCATCGGCTCCCGGTGCACCAGAGCCGCCGCCCCGGCGGCCGGGGCGGCGCCGCCGCAGGAACTGCCGGCGGGGTCACCCGTCGCCGGCGGAAACTCCCAGCCGCTGCATCAGCCAGGGCATTTGGGCGGGGAGGGCCGCGCTCCACAGATGCCAGCTGTGGCCGCCCGGGAACTTTTCGAGCCTGACGTCCATGCCGGCCTCCCTGGCCGCGGCAAAGACGCGGGCCAGCGCGGCCCCGTACTTGGCGTCCGAGGCGCCGACCACGAACTTCCCCGCGGTGTCCGGGAACTCCCGGGCAGCCAGCACATCGAGGGCGTTCTGCTTGCGGAAGCGGGCCTCCGAGCCGCCGAAGTACTGCTGGACCAGCTTCCTGCGGCCGCCGTGGACGGCGGGCTCGATTTCGCCGGACATGTCCAGGAACGTGGGATAGGCCTGCGGGTAGTTCGCGGCCAGTTGCATGGCGCAGGTCCCGCCCGAAGACAGGCCGCCGATCGCCCACTGCCTGCTGCCGGCGGTGCCGGCCCCCAGCGTCGTCCGCACCCAGGCCGGCACGTCCACGGCCAGGTAGGTGGCGGACTTGGCCACCTGCGAATCCAGGCACAGCGGCCAGGCGGCGGCACCGCCCATGGACAGATCCGGCATGATGACCACCGGTGCGAGGCCGTCATGCTCGGCGGCGTAATCGTCCATGGTCTGTGCCAGGTTCCCGGAGGAGATCCAGGATCCGGGTCCGCCCGGCCTGCCGTGGATCATCACCAGCACCGGCAGGTTGGTCCTGCGGGGGTCGGCCAGGTACGCCGGCGGCAGGTACACGTAGGCGTTATCGGCGCGATAGCCCGAGGCGGTGCCGGGGATGGCCACCCTGTAGACACTGCCGTGCCCGGGCAGGTCCGCCGGAGGGCTCCATCCGGCTTCCGTGGTGGCCGGCAGCGGCGCTCCGTTGCGCCGCCCGCCGGCGACGGCGGTGATCGGCCCGGCCGCCAGGTCCTGGTCTGCGAACATGCTGGCCACGGTGGGGTAGGCGCCATATTCGGTATTGGCCTGCGCTACGGCCCCGGTGGCGACAAGCAGGACCGCGAGTATGCTGGCCAGCCGCCGAACCACGCCCCGCGATGCGGTGAGGCGGGGGGCCAGCAGCAGGACGGCCGCCACGGTGGCGCCGGCCCAGACGTAGAGCACGCGGGGGAAGGACTCGTCCCACCAGCCGTAGGCGTGCTCGGCGGCGTACCAGAGCAGCGCCGCTCCGGCCGCCCCGCCCGCCACCGCCAGCGGGGCGGCCAGGCGCCAGAACCGTCGCCCGCCGGCCAGCAGCCACAGCATCCCGGCGGCGGCCAGGATGCTGATTGCCACCGGCAGCGGGCCGTCGACGAGGGAAAGATGCGACATTCGTGCTCCCTTTCACGCCGGTCAGGACCGGCCATTGCGCGATGGGACATCTCCCCGGGAAGGCAGGCCCGGGCGGCGCCGGGGTTTGTCCAGGACCTTGTGCAGCAGGACGACGGACTGCCGGACCGAGACGTCCGGCAGGTAGGCGCGGGCGACGGCGTTGCCGATCCGCGGCAGGGCGGCCGGGTCCGGGTAGAGCAGGAACAGGGGCTGGTAGCCGGGCTGGAACTTTTCCTTGAAGGCCATCAGGGACCGGAAACCGTAGACCGGCTCCAAGGCCGAGCCGAGCCAGTCGAGGAAGGTATCCAGCGCGGGAGGGCCGGGGACGTCCGGCCCTCCCGGGTCGCCGGAACGGGGCGGGCCGGCCGAACGTGCCAGCGGTGCGCCGGACAGGCTGACGAAGCCGTAGCCCTCGGCCGCCAGCAGCTTTGCGGCCGAGGCGATCAGGAACTCCATGGTGGGGCGGAACCCGCTGCCCGAGCGGCGCATGTAGTCCAGCGTCCAGCCGCTGACGCGCCCCTCGTGGTGGACAGGCAGCCAGGAGGCGACCCCGTGGACCCGGTCCTCGTCGTCGACGGCGGCGAGGACGCGCACCTGCGGGTCGGCCAGCTCGGCCAGGCCGCCCAAGGTGAACCCCATCTCCGGCAGGTCCTTATCCGCCACCCATTCTTCGTCGATGGCACGGATTTGTTCAGTGATGCTGCGCGGCGCCGACGCGTAGCTGTACCACTCGGCCCGGATGCCTTCCCGCTGGGCCCGGTTCAGGGCGGTGCGCACATCCTGGAACTTCTTTCCGGAGAAGGACAGGCCGTCCAGGTCCAGCACCGTCTCCTCGGCCACCTGCACGTGCCCCCAGCCGCGCCCGGCCGCCAGCCGGCGCAGGGGCTCGGTGACTGAATAGAAGCAGGGGGTCCAGCCGAAGTGCGTGCAGAAGGCCGTGAACCCGTCCACGACGTCGTCGTGCTCCTCCTCCGGGCCGACCGGGCCACCCACCGTCAGCGCCACCGCGGAATTGACGCGGTAGGCGACGAAGCTGCGCCCGCTGGGGGAAAACCAGTAGTCGTTGCCCGGCCAGGTGGTCATCCAGCCCAGGTTGCCGCCGCCGCTGGCCTGCAGGATGGACCGGGCGCGCTCCGCGTCCAGCTGGTTGTCCGGCAGTTTCGGGTGCCGGAATGAGCGCAGCAGCAGCACCGTCACGATCAGCCATAACACTGTCCCGGCGCCGTCGTACAGTATCCCGGAGAGGCCTCCGGACGGGATGAATGCGGGCACCTGGCCCAGCGCGTACCCCAGCGGCAGGAAGCGGTTTGGCAGGTCGGCCAGGATCTGGTCGGGGCCGGGCACCGGCGAGAACTGGCCGGCCAGGGCTGTCGCAGCGGCCATGTACGCGGCGGCGATGACCGCGGCGGCAGCGGCCACCTTCGCGGCCAGCCAGCGGTAGGTGGCCCGGGGTGCACGGACGTTGAACAGACGGCCGGCCAGCAGCAGGGCGGTGAAGAGCACCACCGGCACAACCAGCGGAACCACCTCGTCCACGGTTTGGCCAAAGTCCATGCTGGCCAGTCCCTGGGCAACCGTGGTTTCGTCATCCTTGGTGATGAGCGAGACGATCTCGGCTCCGGCCACGACGGACATGGCCGCGTAAACGGCAAGGGCGCCAAGCCAGGCGGCGCGGCGGCCCCGGCGCAGGCCGGCGGCGCAGAGCAGCAGCAGGTAGGAGGGAATCACCGCCATGAACATGGCCGCGGCGCCGGAGCGCAGCTGCGCCTGGGCCCTCAGGCAATCGGCGAGATCATCGCCGCTGGCGCAGAGCTCGCGCACTTCGGCCGGGTCCCTCGGTTCCAGACCGGTGAACACGTACTGCAGGTAGGAGAGCGGGCCGAGGGCTTGCGCATCCAGCCCGGCCAGCACCGGTCCCACGGCCGTGGCCACCACCACGACGGCAACCAGCACGCGCAGTTCGCGGACGGTGGCGGCGGCATGGAAACGGCGGCCGGCCGTCCCCGTCAGCCACGGGCCCAGCAGCAGCCCGGCCACCGCGGCCACCAGCCGGACGGAGTCCCCGAAATAGCCGGTGTAGAGCACCAGCACCACCAGCAGGGCCAGCAGGCCGGTGCGGATCCTGCGCCGCCAGAGCGCGCTCATCGAGGCCGAACCCGCGGCCAGCACCGAACACGCCAGTGCCGTCGGGCCCAGGTAGTCGCCGTCGGCCAGGGCTTCGGCCCAGCTGTCCTGCAGGCCTTGCACGGCGACCGCCAGCAGCAGGGTGGCCGCGGTGCCGCTTAGGTGGCCGGCCAGCGCCGCGACGCCGAAACGGAGGCTGCCCATGCGTTTTTCGAAGGCCAGGCCCACCGCCAGGACGAGGACGCTGCCGGAGAGGTAGGCTGCGAGATTGGGGGCCCACAGTGCCGACGAGAAGAGCGTCCACCAGTCGTCCGGAAACGAATCCACCGACACGGCGGCCGCATCACGGAACTGGTGGCGGGCAGCGGGGACCAGTCGGCTGTCGGCGATGCCTGCGGCCCACAACACGGCCAGATAGCCTAAGGTCAAGGGGGCGCCGGCGGCCCGGCGTATCAGCCGGGACCGCAGGCTGCGGGGTGCCTGCATCGCAGATCCCGGAGGTCCTGGGGCGTCCATGGTGGATTCATTATGCACGCCGGGTGCCCGGTGCGGCTCGGCTTGGCCACTTCCTGCCACAGGACCGTCATGGGGGCGCAAAGTAGCCGGAGACACTGCCCAGCCAGGCGAGCGAGCTGCCCATCTGCGGCCGCCAGATGTTCAGCCGGTGGCCGCCGAACTCGCTGATGTTGGTGACCAGCGAGGTCGGCGCGCTCACCTGGGGTTCGAACGCGGCCAGGGACCGCAGCGGCCTCCGGTCGTCGCCGCCGCTGAAGAACCAGATGGCGACGGCAGGTCTGTGCCGGGCAACCACCGTCCCCAGGTTGTAGCGGGGGTCCCTGACGGTATTCCACCGCTGGTGGGGGCTGTAGTCCGGCGCGAAGTATCCGGCGAAATTGATGGACGAGGCCCATTGGCGCGGGTGCAGCACGGAGAACATGGTGGCGCACCATCCGCCGGCGCTGTAGCCGGTGGTCGCCCAGGCCTGCGGGTTGTCCACGGTGCGCAGGTTTTTCCTGATCCAGTTCACCAGGTCCACGGCCACGTAGGACTCGTACTTGCCGTCGGAGCCATCCACGCATTCAGTGTCCAGGTTCGCCGGAAACATGTCGGGGACCACCACCAGGGGTTCCCGCAGCCGTCCCTGGCTGACCTGGTCCTGCACGGTTCGGTCATAGTGAAGAGTCTGGATGTAGGTGGCGGGGCTGCCGGGATAGCCGGAGAAGGCCGTGATCAGCGGATAAGCCCGCCGCGGGTGCTTCAGGTAGGAAGGCGGCAGCCATACCGCCACATCCTGGCTGATGCCCGTGGTGGGGCCCGTGAAGGTGAAGGAGACCCACTGGCCGGCCGCGGCCTTCGGCTTCACCTGGGAGCCGAAGTCGGGGTTCAAGGCCGGGTTGCTTTGCAACTGCGTGAAGCGGCCGCTGGTAGCCGGTGCCTCCCGGATAACCTTCTTGACGGGGGCACCGAGCACGGTGGTTTGGGCCGGGCCGGCAATGTCACCGTTGAGGAGGTCTGCCCAGGAGGAATACCACTGGTTGTCGGCGTTAAGCTTCAAGAACAGCGCAATGATTGAAAGCACGGTGACCATTACGATGGATGCGGCCTGCAGCAGATACTTGCCCGGCCCCGGACCGCGGTGACGCGGCAGCACGGCCACGGCCACCGTGACGGACGCGGCCAGGAACACCAAGGTCAGGGCCAGGAGCGGCCACTGGGTCAGCTCGTAGAAGGGCACCGCCGGAATCAACTCCTCGCGTTGACGTGGCGTCGGCCGTCACGGTCGGCAGGTGCGAATGCTAGCACGCACACCCGCAAGGCCGCTGGAAGCCGGGGCCGCGCGAAGCCGGCCGCGACGCGGGGACAGGAGCAGTGGGCCCGGGCGCTCACCTGGCTGTACGCCATGGCGATGCTCATCGCGGTGATCCTGTGGACTGCGCGGTTCGCCGGCCTGACCCCACGGCTGCCCGTCGTGGTCTTTGGGGCGCTTAACATCCCGCTGACTCCCTCGCTGGTATCGGTGGTGGTCCTGGGCCTGATGACCGGGGCATTGCTGCGCCGGCGGCGGGTGGCGCTGGCGTTCCTGGCCGCCTTCGCCGTCCTGGGCCTGCTGGCCTCGGCGGCGATCCTCGCCGGACTGTGGGGGCACCGCGCCGGCGGAGGGCCGTTCGGCGTCGAGCGGGCGGTGGGCACCGGCCTGGAGATTGCGGGTATCGCGGCCTCGCTGCTCACGCTGTGGCTGGTCTGGTGGGTGCGGCCGGCGTTTCCGGCCCGGACCCGCGCCGGAGCGGTCCGGTCCGCCGCCCTGAGTTTGGCCGCCGGGGTGGTGCTGTCCCTTGGGCTCACCCATATCCTGCTGCTGGCCACCACGGACACGGCCGTCGAGGACTGGGATGTGCTGGCCGTGGCCGTGCTGCGGGCGCTCGGCCTGCGGGACCCGGCACTGCAGTTCCACCGGCACGTCCCGTTTGGAATCCCGCTCACCACGTCCATTCTCCTGGCGGTGACGATTATCGCGGCAGTATTCGTGCTGCTGCGTTCCGGCCGGCGGCCCGGGGCGTGGACGGGGGAGCAGGAGGTGGCCCTGCGGGCCCTGCTCGCCGAGCATGGTCAGCATGATTCGCTCGGCTATTTCGCCACCCGGCGCGACAAGGAGGTTGTCTTTACACCGGACCGGCGGGCGGCCGTCGCCTACCGGGTGATCGGGTCGGTGTGCCTGGCCGCCGGGAATCCGGTGGGCGATCAGGCCGCCTGGACCGCGGCGGTGCAGGCCTGGAAGCAGCACGCCCGGCAATACGGCTGGACGCCTGGAGTAGTCGGGGCGTCCGAAGCAGGCGCCCGGGCCTTCGCCGCGGCAGGGCTGGGCATCCTGACGCTCGGGGACGAGGCCGTCCTGTACCCGGACCGGTTTTCGCTGGCCAACAGCTCCCTGGCCGAGGTCCGGCGGGCCGTCCGCCGTGCCCGGCGTGCGGACTTGGGCGTGCGGATCCGCCGGCATGGTGAAATCCCGCCCGAAGAACTGGCCACGCTGGGGGAACTGGCCGACCGGTGGCGCGGCGATGAGCCGGACCGCGGATTTTCCATGGCGCTCAACCGGTGGGGCGATCCGGCGGACGCCGGCTGTGTCGCCGTAACCGCGCACAATGCGGGCGGCGACGCTGTCGGCCTGCTTTCCTTCGTCCCGTGGGGCCGGCGCGGCCTCTCCCTGGATTTGATGCGCCGCGCCCCGGACGCACCCAACGGCACCATCGAACTGATGGTCGCCGCCCTGCTGGAACAGGGCACAAGCCTGGGGATCACCCAAGTGTCCCTGAACTTCGCGATGTTCCGCGGCCTCTTTGCCGACGCCGAGCGGCTCGGTGCCGGGCCGGCCACCCGCCTGAACTCCTCCGTGCTCGGCTTCTTCGAACGGTATTTCCAGCTCGAGCGGCTCTACCGCTCCAATGCCAAGTACCAGCCGGAATGGATCCCGCGCTATCTGTGCTTCGACGGACTGCTGACCCTGCCGCACGTCGCCGTCGCCGCCGGGCAGGCGGAAGGCTTTGTGCCCTTCCTGCTGCGCCGCCACGCTCCCCGCCGGCAATTGACGGTGGAGCAGCTGGAGCAGGTCCGGCAGATCGACGCCGCCCCGCCGCCTGAGCGCGGACGCGCACGGCGGCTGCCCAGGCAGACACGGGACCGGCTCCGGCATGCCCGGCTGCTGCTGGCGGCCGGGCTGGACCCGTACCCCG
>NZ_JBHTML010000105.1:0-14012 GCF_042679445.1 Arthrobacter sp. GCM10027362 | reverse complement strand
CTGCGGGCGCTGGGCCTGGTGGAGCCCGCAGGCGGGCTGCTGGGCGCGGCGGGGGACCTGCGCCCGTATGCCAGCGAGGACCTTCAGCTGTGGGTGGCCAGCGACCTCGGCGCCCGGCAGCGGCCGGGGGTCCTGCGGCACGACCACGTGCTCGGGATCGGCCAGGCCTCGCTGACCCTGGCCCAGCTGACCATCCGGACCCCCGTGGAGCGCGCCCTGGACCTGGGCACCGGCTGCGGGATCCAGGTCTTCCACCTGCTTGGCCACGCCCGGCACGTGACGGCCACGGACATCTCGGCCCGGGCGCTGGCCTTCGCCCGCTTCAACCTGCTGCTCAACGCCGGACCGCTGGGCCTGGACCCGGAACGGCTGCAGGACCGGGTCAGCCTGCGGCTGGGGTCGCTGCTGGAGCCGGTGGCAGGGGAGCGCTTCGACCTGGTGGTGTCCAACCCTCCCTTCGTGATCACGCCGCGGTCGGCGTCCGAAACCGCAGCGGGCCGGTTCACCTACCGCGACGCCGGCCTGCCCGGGGACGACATCGTCGCCCGGCTCGTGGCGCGGATGCCGGAGGTCCTGGTGCCCGGCGGCACGGCCCAGCTGCTGGGCAACTGGGAAATCCGCTGCGCCGAAGACGGGACGGAGGAGCCGTGGCAGCGCCGGATCGAGGGCTGGCTGTCCGAGGGCACCGAGGCCTGGATCATCCAGCGGGAGCGGCTCAGCCCGGCCCAGTATGCCGAGACCTGGCTGCGCGATGCCGCGGAGAACCGGGACACGGAGCACTACGAACGGGCCTATGCGGCCTACCTGGAGGATTTCGCCTCGCGGCAGGTGGCCGGCATCGGCTTCGGCATGATCTGGCTGCGCCGCGCGGCGGAGGATGCGGGGACCCTGCTGCGCCGGTTCGAGGAAATCACCTACCCCATCGAGCAGCCCATCGGCCCCCACCTGGCCGCCGCCGTCGAACGCCATGACTGGCTGCGGGTCCACGCGGCGGACTTTGCGCAGCAGCACCTGCACCCCGCCCCGGACGTCACCGAAGAACGGCATCAGCGGCCCGGGGCGGAGCACCCCGGCGTGATCCTGCTGCGCCAGGGCGCCGGGCTGCGCCGGACCAGCCTGATGAGCTCCGAACTGGCCGGCTTTGTCTCCGCCAGCGACGGCGAGCTGCCGGTGGGCCGGCTGGTGGCGGCGCTGGAAACCCTGGTGGAGGATCCCGGCGGGGAGTTCGCCGCACGGCTGACGGAACAGGTGCGCAACCTCGTGGCGGATGGCTACCTGGTCCCGGCGGAATAACGGGGCGGCCGGGACTTGACATGGCGCGGCGTGTGGCGCACTACACTTATTTTCCATGACCAACAGAGCAGCACGGCCGGCGGATCCCTCCTCCGCGGCAGTCGGACCGGCCGGCATTGGGGACCGGGTGAATATCTCCGATGCCCGGGCCATCCGCGCCCTGGCCCATGCGGTGCGCCTGAAGGTCATCGAGGAACTGTTCGACACCCAGCAGCCGGCCACCGCCACCGAACTGGCCCAGCGGCACGGCCTGACCCCCAGCGCGATGAGCTACCACCTGCGCGCCTTGGAGAAATGGGGCTTCGTCAAGCGCAGCGCCAACCAGGGGGACGGGCGCGAGCGGCACTGGCAGGCCGCCGCCGGACGCCTGGACGTGACCTCGGTGGCGGACAGCCGGGCGGCCACCATGGGCGTGGTGGATGTGGAGCTCAACGACCTGCGGGCGCGCCTGGCCAAGTACGTGAAGCGGGACAAGCAGACGCCGAATCCTGACACCTGGCGCCAGGAGGGCCACCTGGCGGCGCTGAGTACCGGACGGTTCTACCTGACCGCCGAGCAGCGCGCGGACCTGGGCCGCCGGATCGGCGAAATCCTGCTGGACTACAGCCCTACCACCAATCCGGAAAACCGCGGCGAAGGGGCGGAGAAGCTGTACTACGTCTTCTCGTTCCTGCCCGGGGACCTGGACGAGGACGCGGCCGGCTGACCGCGGCCGCTGCACCCGGTCCCGGGGATGCGGGTTTCTGCATCCGGGTGTTCTTGCGGCTAACCTTGTGCTGGTAACTGCCCTGTGCAACGGGGGAGCGAGGCAGCGCAGTACCGCCCCCGACAACTTTGATGTAGGAGAACCGTGCCAGCCAAGGCCCGCGACAAGACCGGTAAGAAGCTCGTAATCGTCGAGTCTCCTGCCAAGAGCAAGACCATTGCGGGATATCTCGGCGAGGGCTTCGAGGTGACCGCCTCGGTCGGCCACATCCGCGACCTGCCCCAGCCCTCGGAGCTGCCGGCCGAGCTGAAGAAGTCCTCGGTGGGCAAGTTCGCCGTCGACATCGAGCACGACTTCGAGCCCTACTACGTGGTCTCGCCCGGAAAGAAGAAGACCGTGGCCGAGCTGAAGACCATGCTCAAGGACGCCGACGAGCTCTACCTGGCCACCGACGACGACCGCGAAGGCGAAGCGATCGCCTGGCACCTGCTGGAGGTGCTCAAGCCGAAGATCCCGGTGCATCGGATGACCTTTTCCGAAATCACCCCGGAATCGCTCAGGCGTGCGCTCAACGAGCTGCGCGACATCGACACGGACCTGGTGGACGCGCAGGAAACGCGCCGGATCGTGGACCGCCTGTTCGGCTACGAACTTTCGCCGGTGCTCTGGCGCAAGATCAAGGCCGGCCTGTCCGCCGGGCGCGTGCAGTCGGTGGCCACCCGGCTGGTGGTCGAGCGTGAGCGCGAGCGGATGGCCTTCCGCTCCGCGTCCTACTGGGACCTGCTCGCCGTCGTCGAGCCGGTCGAGGCCGCCAAGGGCGGCTCCTTCAAGGCGAAGCTGGTGCAGCTGGACGGGGCCCGTGTGGCCAGCGGGCGCGACTTCGACGACCGCGGGCAGCTGAAGACCCGCGGTGCGGTGCACCTGGACGAGGCCGCTGCCACCGCCCTGGCCCAGGCCCTGGGCGGCGCCGCGTTCGCCGTGCGTTCGGTGGAGAACAAGCCCTACACCCGCCGCCCGGCCGCGCCGTTCACCACCTCCACGCTGCAGCAGGAATCCGCCCGCAAGCTGGGCTTCTCGACGAAGACCACCATGCAGCTGGCCCAGCGTTTGTATGAAAACGGCTTCATCACCTATATGCGTACCGACTCGCCGGCGCTGAGCGACCAGGCCGTGAACGCCGCCCGCCGGCAGGCCGCCGAGCTGTACGGGCCGGAGTACGTGCCGCAGGCCCGCCGGGTGTACAAGGGCAAGAACAAGAACGCCCAGGAAGCCCACGAGGCCATCCGTCCCGCCGGCGACTCCTTCCGCACCCCCGGGCAGGTCCGCAGCAAGCTCGGCCATGACGAGTACCGGCTGTACGAGCTGATCTGGAAGCGCACCGTCGCCTCCCAGATGGCCGACGCCAAGGGCGCCACCTCCACCGTGCGTCTCGGTGCCGTGGCCGCGGACGGGCGGGACGCGGTCTTCACCGCCTCCGGCACCGTGATCACCTTCCCGGGCTTCCTGGCCGCCTACGAGGAGGGCAGGGACGCGGCCCGCGACGACGAGGACGACGCCCAGGGCGGCCGGCTGCCGAGCCTGGACGAAGGCGACCGGCTGGCGCCCCAGGAGGTCACCGCCGTCGGGCACGAGACTTCCCCGCCGCCGCGCTATACCGAAGCGTCGCTGGTGGCCACCCTCGAAGAGCGCGGCATCGGCCGGCCGTCCACCTATGCGACCACGATCTCGACGATCATGGACCGCGGCTACATCCGCAAGCGCGGTTCCGCCCTGGTGCCCAGCTGGATCGCCTTCTCCGTGGTGAAGCTGCTGGAGGACCATTTCAGTGACTATGTGGACTACGACTTCACGGCCGAGCTTGAGGAGGGCCTGGACCGGATCGCCAACGGCGAGGCCCGCCGGGTGGACTGGCTGAACGACTTCTACTACGGGGACCGGAAGGAAACCGGACTGCAGACGGTGGTCAACGACCTGGGCGAAATCGACCCCCGGGTGGTCAACTCGATCGACATCGCCGAGGGCATCACCCTGCGCGTGGGCAAGTTCGGCCCGTACCTGGAGCGTGCCGGCGGGGACGACGCCGAACCGCAGCGGGCCAATGTCCCGGAGGACCTGGCGCCGGACGAACTGACGCCCGCGAAAGCCGTGGAACTGATGGAAACCCAGGGCCCGGGTGAACGGGTGCTGGGCCAGGACCCGGAAACCGGGCGGACCATCGTGGCCCGCGACGGGCGTTACGGAGCGTACGTCACGGAGGTTATCCAGGAGCCCACCGAGGAGGAACTGGCCGCGCAGCCGGTGGAGTACTACAAGAACGGCAAGCCCAAGCCGCCGAAGAAGCCCGCCAAGGTCAAGCCGCGCACCGGCTCGCTGTTCAAGTCCATGTCCGTGGACACCGTGACCCTGGAGGACGCGCTGAAGCTGATGAGCCTGCCGCGCGTGCTCGGCACCGATGACGACGGCCAGGAAATCACCGTGCAGAACGGCCGCTTCGGTCCGTACCTGAAGAAGGGCACGGATTCGCGCTCCATCGGGTCGGAGGAGGAGATCTTCACGATCACCCTCGAGCAGGCGAAGGAGATCTACTCGCAGCCGAAGACGCGGGGCGGGCGCACCGCGGCCGCACCGCTGGCCGAGTTCGGCGTCGATCCGGTCTCGGAGAAGAAGATCGTGGTCAAGGACGGGCGCTTCGGCCCCTACATCACGGACGGTGTAACGAATATCACGGTGCCGCGTTCGACGAGCATCGAGGACCTGACCCGGGAGCAGGCCATCGAGCTGCTGGCCGAAAAGCGCGCCAAGGGCCCGGCCAAGAAACCGGTCCGGCGCAAGGCGGCGGCGGCAAAATAGGCAGGTGTTCCGGAGGCCGGCGGGGGGACCGCCGGCCTCCGGCGTGTCCGGCTCCCGCCGGGTCCCGGACACGGCCCGCGGTTTGGCTCCGCACCTGCCGGTACCGACATAATAAGAGCATGCGTCTGGGCGTACTCGACATCGGCTCCAATACCGTTCATCTGCTGCTGGTCGATGCCCATCCCGGGGCACGCCCGGCTCCGTTCGCCTCGCACAAGCGCCCGCTCTCGCTCGTGGCGTACCTGGACGGCGAGGGCAGGATCAGTGAAGAAGGCCAGCAGGAACTGATCGACTTCGTGCGCGAAGCGCGGGACTTCGCCGGCCTGCACCGGGCCGAGGACATGCTCGCCTTCTGCACCTCGGCCATCCGCGAGGCGGCCAACGGCAGCGAGGTGCTTGCGCGCGTGCAGCAGGAGACCGGAGTGGTGCTGGAAGAGCTGACCGGGCCGCAGGAGGCGGCCATGACGCTGGTGGCGGTGCGCCGCTGGTACGGTTGGGGCGCCGGCACCATCCTGGACCTGGACATCGGCGGCGGTTCGTTCGAAATGGCGATCGGCCACGACGAGCAGCCCGACGTCGCGACCTCGGTGCCGCTGGGGGCCGGCCGGCTGACCCGGGACTGGCTGCCGGGGGAGCTGCCCAGTGCCAAGAGCATGCGCGAGGCGCACGACTACATCCGCGCGACCTTGGAAACCGCCATCGCCGAGTTCGACGGCGCCGGACGGCCGGACCTGACCGTGGGCACTTCCAAGACCTTCCGTTCGCTGGCCCGGATTACCGGTGCCGCGCCGTCCGCCGCGGGCCCGTACGTGCGCCGCGAGCTGCGCCGCCGCGATCTGTATTTGTGGACGCACCGGCTGGCCGCAATGCCGGTGGCGGACCGGGTCAACCTGCCCGGTGTCTCCGCGATCCGGGCCCCGCAGCTGCTCGCGGGCGCAATGGTGGCCCACACCGCCATGGAACTGTTCAAGGTGGAGGTCCTGCAGATCTGCCCCTGGGCCCTGCGCGAGGGGCTGATCCTCAAGCGCTTCGACCATCTGCTCTTCGACAGCGATAACCACCTCAGGCCGGTGGGCACCGGGCCGGTCCGGAACGCCCTGCGGCCGGTGCCGCTGCCCCAGGCGGCGGGAAGCGCGGCGCGATGACCCCGGCCGGGGCAGGCAGGACCGAGGAGGGCCCGGACCACCGGATCCCGGTGGCGCTCTCCAGCGCGTCCGTCTACCCGCTGGCCGTCCACGATGCCTTCGCCGTGGCCCAGGATCTTGGCTACGACGGCGTCGAAGTCATGGTGACCAACAACCACGATTCGCAGAACCCCGACGCCCTGAAGACCCTGCGCGAGCGCTACCAGCAGCCGATCGTGGCCGTCCACGCCCCGACGCTGCTGCTGACCCAGCAGGTCTGGGGCAAGGCGTGGAACAAGATCATGATGTCCGCCGCGATGGCTGCCGAACTGGAGGCCTCCACCGTGGTGGTCCACCCGCCCTTCCGGTGGCAGAGCGGCTATGCCGAGAACTTTGCCTCCGGCATCCGGGAGGTCATGGAGGACTTCGGCGTCACCATTGCGGTGGAGAACATGTACCCCTGGAAGGTGCGCGGCCGGGAGGCCAAGGCCTACCTGCCGCACTGGGACCCGCGGCCGTTCGACTACGAGTACATCACGTGGGACTTCTCCCATGCGGCATCCGCGGGGGTGGACTCCCTGGAGGAAATCCGGCTGATCGGGGACAGGCTCCGGCACGTCCACCTCACCGACGGTTTCGGCGGCAGCTGGGACGACCACCTGGTCCCGGGCCACGGCCAGCAGCGCTGCGCGGAGTCGCTGCAGCACCTGGCGGAGACCGGCTGGGACGGGGTGGTGGTGGCCGAAGTGAGCACGCGCAAGGCCAAGGGGGCGGGCGAGCGCGAGGAACTGCTGGGGGAGACGCTGGACTTCGCCCGCCGGCACCTGGGCCACAGCAATATCGAACTCAGCGACAACTAGGTGCTCCTGCCCGGCGGCGCCCCGCGCACCACTTCGGCTGGTCTGCCCCGGCACGTCGGGGGCACCGGCGTTAAACGAGAAGGTGCCGGCGAGCCAGGCGGATGGTTGGGGGAGACATCCGCTACTCGCCGGCACCCGGACCAGACCAGAAAGCCTGATCCGTAATCACTCGCACCTTTATGAGGTAACAACGACCCTACGTACCGAATTTGAGATATCGCCCTTAACCACCTGACAGTAGGCTGGGAGTTTTGCGCCGGGCCGGAGCAACCGCACGCCGTGATTCAATGGCAGCTATGAACGCTGACACCACTGCATCTTCTTCCCCGCCCGCTTCCGGCCGGATCTCCTTCCTCGGCTGCGGTTCCATGAACGAGGCCGTCCTGGCCGGCCTGCTGGCCGCCGGGACCCCGGCTGGAAACGTTACCGCCACCGTCCGCCGGCCCGAACGGGCCGAAGAACTGCGGCGCCGTTATCCGGGGCTGACGGTGCTGGCGGAAAACGAGGATCCGGAGGCCAACAGCAAAGCGGTGGCCGGAGCGTCGGTGGCCGTGCTCGGCGTCAAGCCTGCCGGCATTACCGCCCTGTGCCGCAGCATTTCCCCGGCCCTGGGGCAGGAAACCGTCGTCGTCAGCGTTGCCGCTGCGGTGACCATCGCCGCCATGCAGGCGGCACTGCCCGCCGGGCAGCCGCTGGTGCGCAGCATGCCGAACACGCCGCTGAAGGTGGGGCGCGGCGCGGTCGGTCTGTCGCGCGGAGGCGGCGTCACGGACGCGCAGCTGGAGGCGGCTGCAGCCGTCTTCGCCGGCGCCGGAAAGGTGGTCTTCGTGCCCGAGGAGCAGCTCGACGCCGTCTCGGCGATCAGCGGCTCCGGGCCGGCCTACGCTTTCTACCTGGCCGAGGCCATGGCCGCCGCCGGCACCGAACTCGGGCTGGACGCGGACCTGGCCCTGACGCTGGCCCGGGAAACCGTGGCCGGGGCGGGCCTGATGCTGGCCCGGGAAGACGCGGATCCGGCGGCCCTGCGCAAGGCCGTAACCAGCCCGAACGGCACCACCGAACGCGCCATCGCCGCCTTCGACGCCGCGGTGCTGCCTGCCATCATCGCCGCCGGGGCCCGGGCCGCCGCGGCCCGCGCAGCGGAAATCTCGCGCGAACTCAGCTAGAGAGTGGGGCGCTCCCGCGGTGTCGGCTTCGCCGTCCCGGCCGCTACGGCCTGGCCGCGAACCGCTCCAGCAGGTCCACGTGGCCGGAAACGATCAGCATGTCCCGGCTGGAGACCTTGGTTTCGGGCCGGGCATAGGTGAAGTCCTCGCCGGGGGACTTCACCCCCACCACCGTGACCCCGTACTTGGCCCGCACCGCCGATTCCCCGAGGGTGAAGCCCTGGGTTTCCTTCGGCGGGTACATCTTGACGATGGCGAAGCCGTCGTCGAACTCGATGAAGTCCAGCATCCGGCCGCCGATCAGGTGGGCGGCCCGGCGCCCGGCATCCGCTTCCGGGTAGATCACGTGGTTGGCTCCGATCCGGGTCAGGATCTTGCCGTGCGAGGGAGTGATGGCCTTCACCCACAGGTGCTCGATCCCCAGGTCCACCAGGTTCACGGTGATCAGCACCGAGGACTCGATCGAGGTGCCCACCCCCACCACGGCCGATGAAAAGTCCTGCGCGCCGAGCTGGCGCAGCGCGTCGATGTTGGTGGCATCGGCCTCCACCACGTGGGTGAGCACACCGGACCATTTCTGCACCAGCCCGGGATCCCGCTCGATCGCCAGGACCTCGCGGCCCTGCTTCACCAGCTGCTCCGCGGTGGCCGAGCCGAAGCGGCCCAGCCCGATCACCAGGACCGGGGCGTTGTGGGCAGGGCGCCCGTTGGCAGAAGACTTGTCAGCCAATGATCGGCCTCTCTTCGGGGAAGTGGTACAGCTGGCGCCGCTCGCGCAGCGCCAGCGCGGAAGCAAGAGTAATGGTACCTACGCGGCCGGCGAACATCAGCACCGCCAGCACGTACTTGCCCTCCGGCGGGGCTTCGGCGCTGATATTGGTGCTCAGCCCCACGGTGGCGAAGGCCGAAATCACCTCGAACAGCACCCGGTCCAGGCTGGCGCCGGTCATCGCCAGCAGCACGCCCGCGCCCACCGCCACCCAGGTGGCGCCCGCGACGATCACGGAGATGGCCACCCGCATGGCGCTGGCGGGAATGGTGCGGCCGTGGACCTTCACGTCGTTGTCGCCGCGGGCCTCGGCGACGATGGCCAGGAAGACGATGGCGATGGTGGTCACCTTGATACCGCCGGCGGTCGAGGCGGACCCGCCGCCGGCGAACATCAGCGCGTCGGTGAGCAGCATGGTGCTGGGTTCCATGTTGTTCATGTCCACCAGGTTGAAGCCCAGCGAGCGGGTCATGACGGAGGCGAACAGCGCATGGATGGTCTTGTCCCACACACCCAGCCCGCCGATGGTGCGCGGATTGGTCCATTCCATGGCGCCCCAGGCCAGTGCCCCGGCCGCCATCAGGATCAGGGACACCTCGATGGTCAGCTTGGTGTGCAGGTTCCAGTTCCGGTACCGCCAGCCGCGTTCCAGCAGGATCATGACCACCGGGAAGCCCAGGCTGCCCAGGAAGCCGCCGGCCATAAGCGGGAACAGGATCCATTCGTCCGTTTCGTACGGCACCAGGCCGTTCGAGTGCGGGGTGAACCCGGCGTTGTTGAAAGCCGAAATGGAGTAGAAGACGCCGTGCCAGACGGCCTGCCCCAAGGGTTCGCCCAGGATGATGAACCGGGGAATCAGGGCCAGGGCCAGGATCACCTCGATGACCACCGAGGTGGTAATGACGATGCGCAGCAGCGTGCCCACCTCGCCGAGCCGGCCGGCGTTGCTCAGCGCCTCCTGGGCGATCAGCTTGCCGCGGACCCCGAGCCGCTTGCTGACGGCCAGGGTCAGCAGCGAGGCCAGCGTCAACGTACCCAGGCCGCCGATGAAGATGCCCAGCAGGATGACCACCTGGCCGAAGCCGGACCAGTGCTCGGCGGTGGAGACCACCGTCAGCCCGGTAACGCAGACAGCCGAGACCGCGGTGAAGAAGGCGTCGTGCAGGACCGTCATCCTGCCGTCGGCGGCCGAGGCGGGCAGGGCCAGGATGGCGGCGAAGACCAGGATGACGCCGGTGTAGACGAACAGGGCCAGGCGGGCGGGCGAACTGTTGGCCACACTGTCCACGAAATCGCGCGCGGCTGCCAGCAATGACGGCCGCCCACGCCGCTGATCCGGCAGCCAGGTCGGCTGGTACTTCGTCATGGGGCCAGTAAATCACTTATTACGCCCCCGGCGGATGCCGAATGTGTCCCCGGCCTCATATCGCGTAGCCTGAAAGGGATGTCAGCCAACCCGCGCTCCGGTCCGCCCACGCACGTTGTGTGGGACGAGTCGATGCTGGCCTACAACTTCGGCGCGAATCATCCGATGAACCCGGTGCGGCTGGACCTGACGGCCCGGCTGGCTGACGGGTTCGGCCTGTTTGCCCGGGAGAACGTGACGGTGGAACCGTCGAAGGTCGCCACCGACCGGGAACTGGAGACGGTGCACGACGCCGCCTACGTGGCGGCGGTCCGCCGGGTCAGCGAGCACCCCGACGTCCCGGACGAGGACCGCGGGCTCGGCACGGAGGACGATCCGGCCTTTGCCGGCATGCACGAAGCCAGCGCGCGGCTGGCCGGTGCCAGCCTGCAGGCGGCGGAGGCCATCCTCAGCGGGGCGGCCCTGCACGCGGTGAACTTCGCCGGCGGGATGCACCATGCCGCCCGGGACCGGGCCAGCGGCTTCTGCATCTACAACGACTGCGCCCTGGCCATCCGGCACCTGCTGGACAAGGGCGTGGAACGGGTTCTGTACCTCGACATGGACGCGCACCATGGGGACGGGACGCAGAATATCTTCTGGGACGAGCCCAGGGTGCTGACCATTTCCCTGCATGAAACGGGCATGTACCTCTTCCCCGGTACCGGGTATGCCAACGAGGTCGGGGGCCCGGCGGCCCTGGGCAGTGCAGTCAATGTGGCCGTTCCGCCGCGGACAGGCGATGCGGCCTGGATGCGCGCCTTCCACGCCGTGGTTCCCCAGCTCGCCCGCGCCTTCAAACCCGAGGTGGTTGTCAGCCAGCACGGCTGTGACGGGCATGCCCGGGACATGCTCAGCAGCCTGCGCCTGAGCGTGGACGCCCAGCGGCAGATGATGCTGGATGTGGCCGGCCTGGTCCGGGAGGTGTCCGGGGACCGCTGGCTGGCCACCGGCGGCGGCGGCTACGACGTCTACAACGTGGTGCCGCGGTCCTGGACGCACCTGCTCGCCGTCGCCTCCGGGGCGCCGATCCCGCTGGAGGCCGAGGTGCCGCCGGCCTGGCGGCATTACCTCCGGGAGCGCTACGGCCAGGAAGGCCCGCTCCGCATGGGCGACGGCGCCGAGCTGTGGTGGCGCTCGTGGGAGGTGGGCTACGACCCGAACGACGGCGTTGACCGGACCGTGATGGCCACGCGCAAGGAAGTCTTCCCGTACTACGGACTCGATCCCTGGTTCGACTGAAGCCTGCCGGGCGCGCCGTCATGCCCGGGCCGATATATGCGGTTAGGGTAATGGGATGGCCATCGATGATGTCTTTGCGGTAATTGCCGAGTCCACCCGGCGCCAAATCCTCCGGTCCCTGTGCGAGAGCGACAAGGCGGTGGGCGAACTGGTGGACGAGCTGGAGGTCAGCCAGCCGACGGTTTCCAAGCACCTGAAGGTCCTGCGCGAAGCCGGGCTCGTGTCGATGCGGGCCCAGGGGCAGAAGCGCTTCTATTCGCTGGTGTCCGCACCGCTCGAGGACGTGGCCGCCTGGATTGCGGCCTTCGGCCTGGACCGCGGTACGGCCGGCGGGCACGCCCCGGAGCCCGCGGCGGTGCTGGTCCCGGCCGGTGACCCGCCGTCTCCGGCAGCGCGTGCCCGCACGCTCGGCCAGGCCGCCGACCGGGCCGCGAACCGGGCCGCGGACTTCCTGGCCCACCTGTCGAAACCGAACCTGCCCAATCTGCCGCCGCTGCGGCGCCGCAGGAAAAGCTGACCTCACGGTTACGTACTTCCGGCGGCATGTTTCGGCCATGTTTCCAACTTCCCACGGAGTGTGGTTCCCTTTTACGGGCACCAATGAAGTTGCCGGGACGGCAGGCGCTCCGAGGTTCGAGGAACGCCTGGACGTCAGGCAATTTTCATTCGGACCAGTCAGGAAGGTGCCCGCACCATGGATGCTCAGCTGCTCGCCATCAGGGATGAAGTTTTCCGCCGGAATCCGGGGGAACTCGAATTCCACCAGGCCGTCAACGAGGTCTTCGAAAGCCTTGCCCCGCTCTCGGGCAAGCACCCCGAATACACCGACGCCGCCATTCTGCAGCGCGTCTGCGAGCCGGAGCGCCAGATCATCTTCCGCGTCCCGTGGGTCGACGACGCCGGCAACGTGCAGATCAACCGCGGTTTCCGGGTGGAATTCAACTCCGCGCTCGGCCCCTATAAGGGCGGGCTGCGCTTCCACCCCTCCGTCTACCTGGGCATCGTCAAGTTCCTCGGGTTCGAGCAGATCTTCAAGAACGCCCTGACCGGCATGCCGATCGGCGGCGGCAAGGGCGGTGCCGACTTCGATCCGCGCGGCAAGTCCGATGCGGAGGTCATGCGCTTCTGCCAGTCCTTCATGACCGAGCTGTACCGGCACATCGGCGAGTACACGGACGTGCCCGCCGGTGACATCGGGGTGGGCGGCCGTGAAATCGGCTACCTCTTCGGCCAGTACAAGCGCATCACCAACCGCTATGAGTCGGGCGTGCTCACCGGCAAGGGCATCGGCTGGGGCGGTTCGCTGGTGCGCCCGGAGGCCACCGGCTACGGAGTGGTGCTGTTCGCCCAGGAAATGCTCAAAACCAAGGGCGCCAGCTTCGACGGCCAGCGTGTGGTGGTCTCCGGCTCCGGCAACGTGGCCATCAACGCCATCGCCAAGGCCCAGGCCCTCGGCGCCGTCGTCGTCGCGGCCTCGGATTCCAGCGGCTACATCGTGGACGAGGCCGGCATCGACGTCGAGCTGCTGCGCCGGATCAAGGAAGTCGAGCGTGGCCGGATCTCCGAGTACGCCGAGCGCCGCGGGTCCGCGGTCGCCTACGTGGCCGACGGCTCGGTCTGGGACGTCAACGCCACCGTCGCCCTGCCCTGCGCCACGCAGAACGAACTGGACGACAAGCACGCCGCCAAGCTGATCGAATCCGGCCTCGTCGCCGTGGCCGAGGGCGCGAATATGCCGTGCACCGCCGAAGCCACCGCCATGTTGCACGAGGCCGGGGTGCTCTTCGGTCCGGGCAAGGCCGCCAACGCCGGCGGCGTGGCCACCTCGGCGCTGGAAATGCAGCAGAACGCCAGCCGGGATGCCTGGAGCTTCGAACACACCGAGCAGCGGCTGACCGAAATCATGGTCGGCATCCACGACGACTGCGCCGCAACGGCCGAGGAATACGGCCTGCCGGGCAACTACGTGGCCGGCGCCAACATCAGCGGTTTCAAGAAGGTAGCCGACGCCATGCTCGCCCTCGGCATCATCTGAGAGTGGGGCGCTCCCACAATGTCGGCTTCGCCGCCACAGCGGGACCCTCGCGCCCCACTCCATGCCCCCGCGGGCAGGACCATCCTCGGACTGGATATCGGCGGGAGCAAGACCCACGCCATCCGGCTTGAGGCCGGCCGCGTCACGGCCGAGGCCGTGACCGGCAGCGCCAACCTGCAAAACGTATCCCGCGCCGCCGCCGCTGCCGCCGTGGCGGAGGCCGTCCGGACTGTGGGCGCGCAGGGCGTGCAGGAGGTTTTCGCCGGCGCCGGCGGCATCGATACCGACGACGACGCCGCGGCGCTGCGTGCGCTGATCGCGCCGCTGCTGCCGGGGGCCGCCATCCACGTGGTCCACGATTCCCGGCTGGTGCTCGCCGCCGGCCGGGCCCGCACGGGCATCGCCGTCATCGTTGGCACCGGGACCGTGGTCTGGGGGATCGACGAACACGGCCGGCAGGCGCGCGCCGGGGGCTGGGGCTACCTGCTGGGGGACGAGGGCAGCGGCTACTGGCTGGCCCGCGAGGCGGTGCGGCACTGCCTGCACCGCCACGATCTGGGCC
>NZ_JBHTML010000104.1:0-14142 GCF_042679445.1 Arthrobacter sp. GCM10027362 | reverse complement strand
AGCCCGGTGAGGTCCTCGACCATCGTCTGGAAGTTCAGCAGCGCCTCGAGCCGGCCCTGGGAGATCTCGGGCTGGTACGGAGTGTAGGCGGTGTACCAGGCGGGGTTTTCCACCACGTTGCGGCGGATCACCGGCGGAGTGATGGTGTCGTAGTAGCCTTGGCCGATCATCTGGACGGCGGTGACGTTCTTGGCCGCGAGGGCGCGCAGGTCGGCGAGGACCTCTGCCTCGCTGCGGGCCGGCGGCAGCTGCAGCGGAGCGGACTGGCGGATGTCCGCGGGCACGGCGGCGTCGACGAGGGCGTCGAGGCTGTCGTAGCCGAGCTGCTTGAGCATCAGCTCGGCATCGTTGCCGCGGGGGCCGATATGCCGGTCGGCGAAGGCAGCGATGGTGGGTTGAACCGTCATGAAAGGAACTCCAGTTATTCGCCGGTATGCGTACATACCTGTGGGTGTGGGTTCCTCCCCGCTCTGTGTTGGTACCTGAGAGATTCCGCGCGGTCCCGATAATTCGTCAGGATCGGCTTGCACCGTCGGTGAGTCAGGCCGGCTGCCCGGAGACTGCTTTCCAGAGTTGCCTGTCCGCGGCGGTACAGGTGCCTGAGAGATTCCTGGGGAGGATTTGCTCCTACGGCGCCTGCTTAATTCAGCAGGACTCTCCCGCCGCATGTCGAAGGCATTATTCAGTTATGGCTACATGAATCCTAGCCGGTTCCGGCAGCTTCCAACAAGGCGGCCCCGGGGCGCAGGCTCAGGCCAGCCGCTGCATGGCGGGCGCCGCCGGCTCGCCGTCCCCGACCGGCAACTGAAGGATCGGCTGCCCTAGCAGAATCCCGCCAACCAGGCCCAGGCCGCGGGGGCCTCGGGTTGGCCGGCCCGGGCGACGGCGGTGTTCATCAGCCCGTAGGGGCGGTCCCCCGCGATGAAGACCTCGTTCTCGTTTTCCAGTCCGAACGGGCTCAGGTCCACCAGGTAGTGGTGCTTGTTCGGCATCACGAAACGGATTTCGGCCAGCTCCAGGCATTCTTCCAGGATGCGCTTGCCAATGGCGAAGATCGTCTGCTGCAGGGACAGCGAATGGGTCACGGCGAAGGTCTCCAGCAGCAGCGCCTTGACCGCCGCATAGCTGGCATCGTAGTCGGGGCCTCCGGCGGTTGTCCGGGCTGCGGCCGGTGGGGCAAAGCGCCACCGCGCGGTCACCGAGGTCGCCAGCACCCGGTCGGTGGTCTCCGGCAGCGTGGTGTACTTGTCGCGCGGAAAACCGTGGAACTCGCTGCCGGTGGACTTGAGCACCATCAGGTCCTTTAGCCCGCCGACCACGTGCTCGATTCCGTCCTCGATGGTCACCGCGGCGGTGCGGACCTCCTGGCCGGTGCGCACGAACGAGTGGTCGTGCCCCTGCCCGTTGACCTGGATGCGTTCCCAGGCGTAGTCCTCGGCTTCCCAGCGGCCTCCGGTGACCCACGGAACGGTGGCGGTGAAGTGGCGGCCCAAGCCCAGCAGGAACTCCTCCGGCGAGCCGACGCCGTATTCCTTGGCGCAGGCATAGATGGTGTTCTTCTGGGTATCAGTGGCCAGCACGTGGGCGTTGTCGCCGGCCCGGTAGCAGTCCTCATAGTCACCGCGCAGCAGCGAGGTCACGTTCAAGTCCCGGATCCGGTGCCGCGCGGTCTGCCGTTCAACCCGGACCAGGCGCACCTCCGCCTTGCCGTACTGGTTGGCTCCGAGCACGATTTCGGTCCCGCCTTCCGCGGCGGCCCCCTGGCCCAGCCTGCCTGCGGCGCTTTCCGCCGTCATGGGTCAACTCCCCCGGTAGGTCGAATAGGCGAACGGGCTCAGCAGCAGCGGTACGTGGTAGTGGGCTTCGCCGTCGGAAATCCGGAACACGATGCCCACCTCGGGAAAGAAGGTCTCCTGCCCGCGGGCCGCAAAATAGGCGCCGGTGCCGAACACCAGCCGGTAGTCCCCCGGCGCCAGCCGTTCGGGACCGAGCCCGGCCACACGACCGTCGTCGTCCGTGGCGGCGCCGGCCAGCCTGACGCCCGCGGCGTCCTCGAGCGCCACCGACACACCTGCCGCCGGCCGGCCGGTGGCACCGTCCAGCACGTGGGTGGTGACGTGGCTGGCGGTCATGTTCTTCCTTTCCGGACTGCCCCGGCGCCGGTCCGACCTATTAACCCGAGGGTAACAAGAGCTGTCCGCCGGTGAAACACATCATTCGTCGTCCCGCATCCGGCGGACCCCGAACCGTTCACGGCGGCCTAATCCTTGAGCTGCCCGTCCAGGCGCAGCACCGCGATTTCTGCCAGCTGCTCCGCCCGGACCCGCGCCTCCGTCGCGTCGTCGTTGCCGAGCCGCTCCTTGAGCTGGGCGAACAGTTCCGCCTGGCTGCGTCCGGCCGCGCGGATCAGGAAAATCCTGCCGAAGCGCTGCTCGTAGGCACGGTTGGCCTCCAGCCAGTGGGCTGCGGTGGCGGCATCGGTGCGGACCCCTGCCTGCTCGCGGAGGGCATGCTCCGCCTCGGCACGGCCGACCCCGACCGGAACGGCGTGCGGCTGCGGCGGCTTCTCGCCGATCCGCGGATGGTGGGCCAGCGCCGCGTCGACCTCGGCGTCGGTCCAGCCGCCCGCCTGCGCCCGGGCTGCCTCCAGCAACTGCCGCCGGCTGGCATAGGGTCTGCCGGCCACCAGCGCGTGCGACCACGAGGCGATCGGCGCACAGGGCGCAAGGAACAGGGCGGCCTCCGCTTCCGGCGCATTGTTGAATTCCTCCAGATTCATGGCGCCAGCCTACTGCCGGGCCCGGGCCGGACGGATCCTGTGCCGCAGCCGCAACGGCACCATCGGGCAAATCCGGTCAGGCGGTCGAACGGCCGGCGGCCCGGAGAGGACCCGGTGGCCCGCAGCGGCTTCCTGCCGGTAGCCGGTCTCCTCCGGAGCAGCCGGACTAGGTTTCGCCGCGCCCGATCATGCCCTTGACGTAGGCGGCCTGGCCGCAATGCTCAAGACAGTCATCCACCACGCTGACCAGCCGCACGCCCAGGGTGACCGGCGGATCCCAACGGGTGTCCACAATACGGTCCAGGTCCTGTTCGTCCAGCGAGCGCAGGTAGCGCACGGTGCCCGCGTGCACGGCGTCGAAATACTCCCGCAGCAGCCCGGCGGAGTTGACCCGGACCAGGTCCACCTGGGCGGAGCTGTGCCCGTAGCCGGTGTCCCCGGCGTCCAGCGGCAGCCCGAACTGCCCGACCCAGTCTTCTGCCAGCCACTGCTGCTCGGTCCCGGCGACGTCGGCGATGTGGTCATCCTGCACGCGTGTCAGGTGCCAGACGAGCCAGCCGATGGAGTTACCCCCTCCGCCGGGGCGCACCGCCAACTGTTCCGCGGTCAGGCCTTCCAGGACGGTGTGCACGCGCTCCCGGGCACGGCCGTAGGCGTCGATCAGGAGGTCGTTGAATTTCATGCTGACAGCCTACGACGCCGCTGCACCGCCTGCAGGTGGATCCTCCGCCAATCCTCACCCGGTCCTGCCCTGACCCTGGAGGCCGGCCTTGGGCCGCACAGGTCCCCGGACCGGCACGAGTTCAGCCTGCGGCTGGTTCACTCCGGCTGTTGACCGGCTGCCCTGCGGGTCATGTCCACCAGGCTCAGCCACGGCCCGGTAACCTGCCCTTCGGGCAGCGTCACCCGGTGCTCCCCTGCCCGGATGTCGTACATGTAGCGGTCCGGCTGGTTCTGCTGGTCCGGGATGCTTTCCCAAGGGCATGCCTCGATGGCGTCGAGCCAGTCCTTCTCGAGTTCGTCCCCGCCCACTTCCACTGCCCACTGCGTGGTCAGGCCGGCAAACCCTCCGGTGCGCTTGACACAGATTTTCATGCCATTCCGCCCGTCCCGTTTCCGGTCCTCTTTAGACCGTAAAATTCAGTCCTTCAGGCCCACCTCGGCCCAAGCCGCCGCCAGCGCGGCATGTTCCTCCGATTCCCTACCGTACCGCTTTACCGCCGCAGATTCAGTGGCTCGGGCAAACCCGGCGAAATCCGTCCGCGGTCCCACTTCCGGCCCGGTCAGGGCGTCGTACCAGATCAGGCCGGCCCGTTCCCAGGCGTGCCCGCCCAGGCGCAGGGCCAGCAGCACGAAGGCGCGGTTGGGAATGCCGGAGTTTATATGGACACCGCCATTGTCATCCGTGGTGTCGACATAGCCGGCCATCGTGCCCGGTTGCGGATCCTTGCCGATGACGTCGTCATCGTAGGCGGTGCCGGGTTCCTTCAGCGAGCGCAGCGCCACGCCGTTGACCCGGTCCGTGAACAGCCCCTCCCCGATCAGCCAGCCCGCCTCCTGCGCTGTCTGCCGCAGCGCATACTGCTCCACCAGGCAGGCGAAAACGTCCGAGACGGATTCGTTCAGGGCGCCGGACTGTCCCTGGTAGGCGAAGTTGGCGGTGTACTGGGTGACCCCGTGCGTCAGCTCGTGCCCGATCACCGAAAGCGAGCCGGTGAACCGCCGGAAAATCTGCCCGTCCCCGTCACCGAAGACCATCCGGGTGCCGTTCCAGAAGGCGTTGTCATAGTCCTGCCCGTAGTGGACCGTGGCGCGCAGGACCTCGCCGGCGTCGTCAAGCGAATTGCGCCCGTAGGCATGCGCGAACAGGTCGAATGTCGCGCCCAGTCCGTCATAGGCCTCGTTGACCGCCGGGTCCGCGACCGGAGGCCCGCCCTCGCTGCGCGCCCGTTTCCCCGGCAGCCGCTCGGCGTGCTGGGCGTCGTTGATCTGCCGGTCCGGCGCCAAGTCCGGCCAGGCGTCCGGCCCGCGTTCGGGCTCCGGTCCCGGCCCTGGTACCTGTCCGACCCCCTGCGCTCCGGGTGCCGGGTATACGGCGGCCAACAGCTGGGCTTTGGCCTGGCGGGTCCGGTTCAACCCTGCCGTGCGGATGAGCGCCCGGCGGGCCGCCTCGGCCGCAGGCCGCAGGCTCTCCGGCTCCAGCCGCGCAATCTGGCGCAGCAGGTAGGGCGGAACGATGGAACAGTGCACGGCAACCTCCCTGGTTACTTCCAGCCTAGGCCCCGCTGCCGACAACTTCCGCCTGCCCGGCCGAACGGCGGGAGCCGCACGGTGCCAGTGTAGATTTTCCCTACAGGGCCGCACCGGCCGCAGCGTGACGTCACCAAGGAACTCCATGCCCCGCTCCTCCGCCCGCCAGCGCATGCCCGTCCGGGCGGTCATCACAGTGCTCTGCCTCGCGGGCACCATCGTGGCCCTGCAGCAGACCATGGTGGTGCCGCTGCTGCCGGATTTCCAGCAGCTGCTGGGCCTGACTGCCGAGGATGTGTCCTGGCTGGTGACCGCCACCTTGCTCACCTCGGCGGTGGCGACGCCGATTGTCGCCCGGCTGGCGGACATGTTCGGCAAGCGCTTGATGATGGTCGTCTGCATCCTGCTCATGACGGCGGGCTCAGTGGTTGCCGCGCTTGGCGGCGGATTCGGCGCGCTGGTCATCGGCCGGGCGCTGCAAGGCTTTTCCTCGGCGCTGATTCCGGTAGGCATCAGCATCATGCGCGACGAACTGCCCAGGGAAAAGGTCAGTTCGGCCGTGGCCATCATGAGCGCGACGCTGGGCATCGGCGGGGCACTGGGCCTGCCGTTGGGCGGCTGGCTCTTTGAAAAGGCCGGCTGGGAAATCATTTTCTGGCTCTCGGCTGCCGCCGGCGTGGTCCTCCTGGGCGGCGTGCTGGCCGTCGTCTCCGAGTCGGAGGTCAAGGCGGGCGGACGCTTCGACTACCTCGGCGCCCTGCTGCTCTCCGTGGCGCTAACCGCGTTGCTGCTGGCCATTTCCAAGGGCGGCAGCTGGGGCTGGGGCAGCGAGCCGGTCGTCCTGCTCTTTGTCCTTACCGCCGTGGTGCTGGCCGCGTGGTTCCCGTATTCGTTGAAGGTGAGCCAGCCGCTGGTGGACCTGCGCACCTCCGGCCGCCGCCCGGTGCTGCTGACCAACATCGCCTCGGTCCTGGTGGGCTTCGCACTCTTCGCGAATATGCTGCTGAGCACCCAGCAGCTCCAGCTTCCCGCGGGAACAGGCCACGGCTTCGGCCTGAGCCCGATTGCCGCCGGGGTGGCCATGATCCCCTCGGGCCTGGCCATGGTCCTGTTCTCGCCCGTCTCCGGGGCCATGATCAACCGTTTCGGCGGAAAGGCGACGCTCTTCGCCGGCTCCGCTGTCATGGCGGCCGGGTATGTGGCCCGGGTGTTCTTCAGCGACTCCGTGGCAGCCGTCATCCTGGGCGCCACGGTGGTCAGCATCGGTTCGGCCGTCGCGTACGCCGCGATGCCCAGCCTGATCATGGCCAACGTCCCGATCACGGAAACGGCCTCAGCCAACGGGCTCAATGCCCTGCTACGCGCTATCGGCACGTCCACCTCCAGCGCCGTCGTCGCCGTCGTCCTCGCGTCTGTCACCGCCGCCTACGGCGGAGTGCAACTGCCCGCCCTGGCGGCATTCCAAGACGTATTCTGGATTGCCGCGGTGGCATCGCTGGGTGCCTGCGCGGTGGTGTGGTATATTCCGCCGCGGGAGCGTGTGCCCGCCGAAACCCCGCCGGCCGTCCGGCTGCCGGCGGTCACCCCGGCCGGTGAAAGCGCGGAGACGGTGGTCCACGGCTGTGTCCTGACCGGCGAGGAGAATCCGATCCCGCACGCCGTCACCACGGTCATGAAGACCACCGGAGAACCTGTGGACTGGAGCCGCGCGGACAACGAGGGCAGGTTTTCGCTGGCCCTGCCCGGACCCGGCGAATACCTGGTCGTGGCCAGTGCGGACGGCTGGGTGCCGCGCTCCAGGGTGGTGGCGTTCACCGGCGAAGGACATGAAGAACGCATCCATCTGCGGCACCAGCTCTCGCTGACCGGGTGGGTGCTGCGCGACGGCGAGTCCCTGCCCGGAGCACTGGTGGCACTCAGTGCCAGCTCGGGCGAATTCGTGGACTCGACCCGGACGGACCGCACCGGGCACTACAAGCTTCCACTGCCGCCGCCGGGCCGGTACATCCTGACGGCCGTCGAGGTGGAGACATTCCATACCTACTCCCGCAGGATGATCGCCACTGCCGAATCCGCGGTGGTCAACCTGGACCTGGTCGGCACGGCGCTGCCGCGGGACTGAGATTGGGGCGCTCCCGCGGTGTCGGCTGCGCCGCCACGGCAGGGCCCTCGCGCCCCACTCTACGGGCGCTCCCGCGGTGTCGGCTGCGCCCGTTCACGGCCACCCCGCACGCTCCGCGCACGGGCCCCCTGGCCGCTCGCTTAGCAGGG
Source organism: Arthrobacter sp. GCM10027362 (assembly GCF_042679445.1). Lineage (NCBI taxonomy): Bacteria > Bacillati > Actinomycetota > Actinomycetes > Micrococcales > Micrococcaceae > Arthrobacter > Arthrobacter sp. GCM10027362. The sequence goes on along the minus strand of NZ_JBHTML010000104.1, from coordinate 6,842 downwards.
CCCTCGCGCCTACTCTGCGGGCACTCGGCCTGGACCGCTACCTGCCGTCGCGGAGGTGGGCGGCCAGGACCCAGAAGAGCCTGTTCAGACGCTGCACTGCGGCATCCGAATCGCCGGCAGCCAGATACCCCACTGTCTCCTCCCAGCCCGCCGTCCAGGTCTCGTACAGCTCCGGATAGGGGTGCAGATGCAGCCGCGCCAAGGCCCGGTAGATTACGTGCTCGGCCAGGGCCCTCAGTTCGTCGTGGCCGGCCGCGAGCATCAGGGTGTTCAACAGTTCCAGGGCGGCCTCGTTGGAACCGGGGATGTCGTCCGCGGCCAGCATCCTGCGCTGGCGTGCCACGGTCTCGCCCAAGGCCCGCACCTCGTCCACGGTCAGCCGCGGGGCCGCCCGTTCCAACAGTGCAGTGACCACGATTCCGAGTACCTCCATCAGTTCCACGGCATTTCGGTCGCTCACCACCGTGACCCGGCGCCGCTTGTTCGGCAGAGCCTCGATCAGCCCCTCGCTGATCAGCTGGACAATCGCTTCCCGCACCGGGGTGATGCTCAGGTTCAGGTTCCGGGCCAGCTCTGCGTCCTTGACCGGTGCGCCCGGAGCCAGGGTGCCGGAGAGGATTTCATCCCGCAGATACTGTTCCACTGCGTCACGACGCGTCCGGGGAACCTCGTTGCCCATAGGCACCTCCTGCCGGCCGCGGCGGCCCATTGGGCTTCAAGCCCTGCGTTCCGTCACGAACGTGAAATTTTCGCCAATCACTGGAAACAATGCATTTCGAATCCTAGTCTGGGGAGACCTGCGTCACAACGGCGTGCCGCAGGGCCGGCCCGGCCCATGGCGCGGACGCGGGCTTGGGGGTTTACTTGGAGGTAGCTCTATCCCCTAGAGAAAGCAGGCGACAGCCGTCATGGATACTGCCCAGCTGATCTGGATCATCGTTGCAATAGTTGTTGTCATCGTCATCATCGGCGTCATCGCATTCCTGGCCCGCAGGCGCAGCGCTGTCCGTGCCGAGCAGCAGCGGGAGGCGGACCGCAGGAAAGCCGGCGAGCTGCGCGAGTCCGCCCAGGCGGCTGACCTTGAGGCCCGGGAACGCGAAGCGGCGGCACTGAAGGCACAGGCCCATGCCCAGCAGGCCGAAGTCGATGCCGAACGGCTTCGCCGGGAGGCCGAGCAGCGCACCGCGGATGCCCAGGGCCGCCGCGAACAGTCGGAGGAACGGTTCCGGCAGGCGGCGGCCCTGGATCCGGACATGTCCGACGGCGGCAGGGCACCCGGACCGGACCAGGGAGCTGCTCCCCGGCGCCCGGACGACGGACCGACGGCATGAACGGCATGGAGCCGGCGCAGGCTATCCGTACCATCTACACGGGCAGCGCGGAGTCCAACAGCAAGGACCCGCACGACTGGGGCAGGGCGATGGCGGCCGCCATGTCCGACCTCCTCACCCGCAGCAGCATTAAGGGCAGCTGCCGGAAGGAACTCTTCGGCGAGGACCTGCGCCTGACGGTTGCGGAAACGACGGAAGGCGTCCAGATCACCCTGACCTGGAACTCCGTGGAAAATTCCCCCGAGTAGGTCCGGAGCACCGGAGGCATGATGCCCGCAGACAGCGAGCCTTATCTGCACAACCTTGCGGCGGTGGTTGCCGCACCCCTGCAGGTCTGGTCGGACCCGCAGGGCCAGGTCCGCGGCCACGGGGCGCAGGGCGTGTACTTCGGCGAGGAGCGGGTCATGGCCCGCTGCCTGTTGCGGGTGAACGGCGCCGAACCCGAGTGGCTGTCCACCCAGGCCCGCTCCGCCACCGCGGCGGAGTATATCCATTCCATCCGGGTTCCCGACGGGGAGGCGGACCCGGTGGTGTGGGTGATCCGCACCCGGACGGCCGCCCCCGGGCGGCTGACCGAATCGCTGAGCTTCGAGTCCGGTCTGCCGCAGGCGGTGCGGCTGGCCGTCCAGCTGGAACTGGTGGCGGATTCATCCTCTGTGGAACAGGTCCGGTACGGCATCGCCTTCTCGGCCGGCGGCGTCGCCCCGGGCGGCAGCCGGTGGCACTGGCGGGACCCCTCCACCACCGCCTCGCTCACCGCCGCGGGAGCCACCATCGAAGCCGACGGCAGCCTGGTCCTGCTCAAGTGGACCGTCGAACTCTCCCCGGAAACCGCCGTCGAACTCGGCTGGTCCCTGGACCTCCGGGACGACAACGCGCCGCTGCAGGCGGGCGGCGGCAAGCCCCTGCTGACTCCGGCCATGGCCGGGGAGCCGCGGCTGCAGCGGCTGATGAGCACTTCCATCAGCGACCTGAACAGCCTGCGCATGGCGGATGCGCAGGCTCCGGAGGATGCCTTCCTGGCTGCCGGTGCACCCTGGTACCTGACGTTGTTCGGCCGGGACTCGCTCATCGCGGCCCGGATGCTGCTGCCAGTCAACCGGGACCTGGCGGCCAGCACGCTGCGGGCGCTGGCCGCCCGCCAGGGCACCCGGAAGGATCCGGAGACAGCCCAGGAACCGGGCAAGATCGTGCACGAGGTCCGGCGCCAGTTCACGCAACTGCCCCCGGTGTACTACGACTACTACGGCAGCATGGACGCCACCGCGCTGTGGGTGTGCCTGCTGCACGACACCTGGCAGGCGGGGCTGCCGGATGCCGAAGCAGCCGCCCTGCTGCCGAATCTGGAGGCGGCGCTGGCCTGGCTGCGCGACGATGGCGACGCTGACGGCGACGGCTTCCTCGAGCACCTGGACGAGACCGGCGGCGGGATGCTGCACCACGGCTGGAAGGAATCACCCGATGCCGTGCGCTGGCATGACGGTACCCCGGCCAAGGGGCCGCTCGTCCTGCCGGAGGTCCAGGCCTATGCCCACGAGGCGGCCCTGTGCGGAGCGGCCCTGTTGGAGCATTTCCACGGCGGGGACGCCGCCCGGCCCTGGTTGGCCTTTGCCGCCGAGCTGAAGGACCGCTTCCACGAGCGGTTCTGGTGCTCGGATGACTTCGGCCCCTATCCGGCCTTGGCCCTGGACGCGGACAAGGAGCCGGTGGACGGCATCGGATCCAACATGGGCCATCTGCTCGGCACCGGCCTGCTGGACGACGACGAGACCGCTGCCGTGGTGGGCCGGCTGATGCATCCGTCCGTGTTCTCCGGCTACGGCATCCGGACCCTGTCCACCTCCAACACGGCCTACTGGCCCACCCGCACCCATGCCGGCGCGGTGTGGACCCACGACAGCGCCTGGATCGTGATGGGCATGCTCCGCTCCGGATTCGCGGACCAGGCGGCCCTGCTGGCCTCCGGATTGCTCAACGCCGCGGAGGGCTTCGACTGGCGCCTGCCCGGAATGTTCTCCGGCCACTCCACCCAGGAAGTCTGGCCGCCCGTTCCCCACCCTGCGGCCGCCAGGCCGCAGGCCTGGTCTGCCGCATCCGCGGTGCCGATCGCCCTGGCCCTGGGCGGTTTCAACGCCTTGGGCTGACCAGGGCGGGCTGCCCGGTACGAGGATCCCCAGCCACAGAAGGAGCATTTGATGAGCGGATGGAACGCGGATACGGCCGCCGGCCCGTCGGGAGCCGGAGCGGTCACGGTGGTGGAAGGATCTTCCTTCTGTATTTCATCCCCCAGCGGGAATATCCATCCCGAGCTGACGCAGGGTGCCTTCTACCAGGACACGCGGATCCTCTCCGGCTGGCAGCTGACCGTGGACGGCCAGCCGCTGGAGCCGCTGTCCGCTCAGGTGAAGGAACCCTATCGGGCGGTTTTTGTCGGACGGGCCAAACGTCTGGACGGGCACGCCGACAGCCCGCTGGTCATTGAGCGGGAACGCCTGGTCGGCGCGGGGGTGCGGGAGGACATTACGATCCGCAACTATTCCCGCGAACCTGCCGAATGCAGCGTCCGGGTGGATGTGGACGCGGATTTTGCCGATCTGTTCGACGTCAAGGGCGGGGTGGCGATCGCCCGGAAGCACCTGACGCGCCGCGTGCAGGAAGGCGAACTTCTGCTGGAGGCCGTCCGCGATGGCGGCCACCGGGGCATTGCGGTCCACGGCCGCGGCGCGCAGATGGACGACGGCGGACTCAGCTTCAGCGCCGCAGTGCCGGCCCGCGGCACCTGGCACACCAGCCTCATCGTGACTCCGCTGGTGGAGCGCGACCGGCCGGCGCAACCCTTTGTCCACACGCTGCCGCCGTCCGCACTGGAAGCCGCCCGCCGGTACCAGGCGTGGGAGAGGTACATTCCCGAACTGCACCTGTCGAATACGGAAATCGAACAGACCCTCAGACGCAGCAGCGATGACCTGGGATCCCTCAGGATGTTCGACCGGGAGCACCCGGGCCGGACGGTGGTCGCCGCCGGCGCCCCCTGGTTCATGGCCCTTTTCGGCCGGGACTCGCTGCTGTCCTCTTTCATGTCGCTGCCGGTCGATCCGTCGCTGGCCCGGGGCACGCTCCAGACGCTCGCCGAGCTGCAGGGGCAGCAGGTCAACCCCGCCACCGAGGAGGAACCCGGACGGATCCTTCACGAGGTACGCCTCGGCGTGACTGCCGGACTGGCCTTGGGCAACGGAACGGCCTACTACGGCACCGCAGATGCCACGCCGCTCTTTCTCATCCTCCTGTCCGAACTTGACCGCTGGGGACTTGAGCGCGATGTGCGGAACCAGCTCCTGCCCCATGCGGACCGGGCGCTGGACTGGATCCAGGACTACGGAGACCGCGACGGCGATGGTTTCGTGGAGTACCAGCGCGCCACCGAACACGGACTGATCAACCAGGGCTGGAAGGATTCCTGGGACGGCATAAACTTCGCCGACGGGACCCTGGCCGAGGCCCCGATCGCGCTCTGCGAGGTGCAAGCCTATGTCTACGGGGCATATATCGGCAGGGCCATGCTGGCCATGACCGACGGGGACCGCCACCTGGCCGCCGTGTGGGGCCGGCGTGCCGCCGCCCTGAAGGAAGAATTCAACGAGCGGTTCTGGTTGCCGGACAAGGGCTACTATGCCATTGCGCTGGACAAGGACAAGCGGCCGGTGGACGCCTGTGCCTCCAACATGGGCCACTGCCTGTGGACCGGGATCGTGGATGAAGACAAGGCGCCCCTGGTGGCCGAACGCCTGATGTCCCCGGAGATGTTCACCGGCTGGGGCATCCGGACCCTTGCCTCGGATATGGGCGCCTACAACCCGGTCAGCTACCACAACGGCTCGGTCTGGCCCCATGACAGCACCCTCGTGGCCGCGGGCCTGATGCGCTACGGCTTTGTGGAGGAGGCCCGCCGCCTGATCACCGGGCTGTTCGAGGCGGCCGGGCACTTCGACGGGCGGCTGCCGGAGCTTTTCTGCGGCTTCGACAGGTCCGAATACACCCCGCCCATCCCCTACCCCACCTCGTGCTCCCCGCAGGCGTGGGCAGCGGCCTCCCCGCTGCACCTGCTGCGTGTCCTGCTGCGCATGGACCCGTGCTTCCCCACCGGGGAGCTGTGGATCTCGCCGGTGATCCCACCCGGCTTCGGGTCCTTCGAAGCCAGCAATGTGCTGCTGGGCGGCTCCCGGCTGTCACTGTCCGCAGACGGCGGCGAGTTCACCATTGACGGCCTCGATCCGGCGCTGCAACTGCACCGCTCCCTGCGGCCCCAGCTCGCGGAGCTGCTGGCCGTGCTGGGGGCAGATTCGGACGCGCAAGTGGGAGGCCGGTAACATGCGCATCGGCCTGGTTGCTCCGCCCTGGATCCCGGTGCCTCCCCCGGCCTATGGCGGAACCGAAATGGTGGTGGACCTGCTGGCCCGGGGCCTGGCCGCCGCCGGGCACGAGGTGCTGCTGGCTGCCTCCTCCGACAGCGCCTGTCCGGTGCCGCTGGTACCCGGACTGGACGCCTCGGATCCCCGGAACCTCGGAGCGAGCGATGTGGAACTGGCCCATGTCGTCCGCGCCTACGAGGCCATGGCAGGGGTGGACCTGGTCCACGACCATACGCTTGCCGGGCCGCTGTACCGGCACCGTCCGCCGCAGCTTCCCCTGGTGGCCACCAACCACGGACCGTTTACCCCGCTCCAGTCGGTGATCTACCGGGCCATGAGCCGCGACGTTGCCGTCGTGGCCATTTCCCGCCACCAAGCCAGCACCGCGGCACCCGGGATCAGCATTGCCCGGGTCATCCACCACGGCCTCGACACGGACGCCATTCCTGTCGGCACGGGCAGCGGCGGATACGGCTGCTTCCTTGGGCGCATGAACCCGGACAAGGGAATAGCCGAGGCCATCTCGATCGCCCGCGCCGCCGGCATGCCGCTGAAAATCGCCGCCAAAATGCGCGAACCAACCGAAATCGACTACTACGAAACCGTCATCAAGCCGATGCTCTGCCCCGGGGTGGATTTCCTGGGCGAAATCTCCCCGCAGGAGAAGTACGCCCTGCTCGGCGACGCCGTGGCCTTGCTCAATCCCATCCAGTGGGACGAGCCCTTCGGCCTGGTCATGATCGAAGCACTTGCTACCGGGACCCCTGTGATCGGAACGCCGCGGGGCGCCGCCCCGGAAATCATCGTCCCCGGGCGGACCGGGTTCCTGGCCTCCTCCGGGCAGGAACTGGCGGGATTCCTGCAGCGTGCCGCCGAACTGAACCGCGCAGAGTGCCGGGCCCATGTGGAGCGGCACTTCAGCGCCCGGCGGATGGTCGAGGACCACCTGCTGCTGTACGCGGACATGCTCCGGGGCGGGTCCCTCCCGCCGCCGGTGCCCCAGGGTGCCGCGGCCGGGCAGCCGCAGGCCGCGGCAACGGTCTCCGAGCCGGCTCCGGGAAACCGGCCCGGCACCGGCAGGCGGGAGGGTTCCTAAACCGGG
>NZ_JBHTML010000103.1:0-14171 GCF_042679445.1 Arthrobacter sp. GCM10027362 | reverse complement strand
GAAGTCACCGAGGATGACGACGCCGATCTCGGCGCTGGAGGAAGTGCTGGCCGGCGGGCCGGAGCTGACCGGGTTCGAGGCCGCCGCGGCCGTGTGGCAGCATACCCGGGGCCGGCTGGTGCTGGGCTCCTCGAACACGATCCGCGACGTGGACCTGGCGGGCCGGCCGCAGCCGGAGCCGCAGTGCACTGTCCATGCCAACCGCGGACTGGCCGGCATCGACGGCACCACCGCCACCGCCACCGGGATCGCGCTCGGCGCCGGGGAACACACCCGGGCGCTGGTCGGGGACCTGACCTTCCTGCACGACGCCGGCGGGCTGCTGCTCGGGGACGGGGAGGCGGAGCCCGCGCTGCAGCTGGTGGTGCTCAACGACGCCGGCGGCGGGATCTTCTCGCTGCTCGAACACGGCGAGGTGGGCGGCAGGCCCCGGTACGCCGCCGCCGTCGAACGGCTCTTCGGCACCCCGCACCGGGCCGGGATCGCCCAGCTGGCCGCCGCCTACGGGCTCGGCTACCGGCTGGTGGAGGACCGGGCGCAGCTGGATCCGGTGCTCAAGGAGGAGTTCACCGGCCGCGGCATCGTGGAGATCCGCACGGAGCGGGCCGGGCTGCGCCGGCTGCACGCCCGCGTCCGCGAGGCGGTCCGGGACGCCGTCGGCGGGCAGCATCCGGGAAATACCTAGCCCCGGGAACGCGGGGCGGGGGCCTCAGAGGACCTTCGAGAGGAAGGCCTGGGTCCGCTCGTGCTGCGGGTTGGACAGGACCTCGCGCGGATTGCCCTGCTCGACCACGACGCCGCCGTCCATGAAGACCAGCCGGTCCCCGACTTCGCGGGCGAAGCCCATCTCGTGGGTGACCACCATCATGGTCATGCCTTCGGCGGCCAGTTGGCGCATGACTTCGAGCACGTCGCCGACCAGCTCCGGGTCCAGGGCGCTGGTCGGCTCGTCGAAGAGCATCATGTCCGGGTTCATCGACAGCGCCCGGGCAATGGCCACGCGCTGCTGCTGGCCGCCGGAGAGCTGGGCCGGATAGGCGTCCTCCCGGTGGGCCAGGCCCACCTTGGCCAGGTTCTTCCGGGCAATCTCGATGGCTTCGGCCTTGCCCCGCTTCTTGGCGCGCTGCTGGGCCAGCGTGAGGTTGCGCAGCACGGACAGGTGCGGGAACAGGTTGAACTGCTGGAACACCATGCCGATCCGGGTCCGGATCGCATCCAGGTCCGTCTCCGGGTCGGTGATGTCCACGCCCTCCACCAGCACGGTGCCGCTGGTGGGCTCCTCCAGCCGGTTCACGCAGCGCAGCAGCGTGGACTTGCCGGAGCCGGAGGGCCCGATGACGCAGACCACCTCGCCCTGGTCCACATGGAAGTCGATCCCCTTGAGGACCTCGTTGTCGCCGAAGGACTTGCACAGGTTGCGCACCTCGATGGCCGGCACGCTGTCCAGGGACCGGGGCAGCGGCTGGTCGGCGGGCAGTTCGGTGGCCATGGCCTACCGGCCTCTCTTGTTGTGGCGCTCAAGCCAGGCGACGAGCCGCGTCAGCGGGAGCGTGATGATCAGGTACATGAGCGAGGCCACCACCAGCGGCGTGGCGTTGGCCTGCTGCGAGACGGCATCGCGGGCGAAGGTGGTCAGCTCCCGGTCGCCCAGGGCCATGCCGGCGATGAACAGCAGCGAGGTGTCCTTGATCAGGATGACCAGCTCGTTGGTCAGCGGCGGGGTGACGATGCGGAAGGCCTGCGGCAGCACCACCGAGACCATGGTCCACGCCGGGCTCATGCCCAGCGAACGCGCCGCCTCGACCTGCCCGGCCGGCACCGCCTGGATGCCGGCGCGGATGGTTTCGGCGATGTAGGCGGCCGAGACGATGATCAGCGCGATCAGCCCCGCGCCGGCGCTGCCGCCGGGCGGGCGCCAGCTGAAGGCGATCGGCACCGCGAAGGCGAAGCCGAAGATCACCAGCAGCGCCGGCAGGCCGCGGAAGAGTTCGACGTAGGCGGTGGCCACCCAGCGGTACGGGCCCACCGGGGAGAGCTTCATCAGGGCCAGGACCAGGCCCAGGACCAGCCCGCCGATGAAGGCGATGACCGTGTAGACCACCGTGTTCTTCGCCGCCGTGAGGATGATCTCCGGGAACATGGCCCGGGCCACGTCCAGGTCCAGGAAGTTGGTCCGCACCGCCGTCCAGTCGGCCAGGAACACCACCAGCAGCACGGCGATGACGAAGATGGCATAGAGCACGCCGCGGGTCAGGCGCCGGCGGGTGGAGGCCTTCAGCCGCGGCCGGCCCGCGGCCGGGCCCGGCGTCGTCGCAGCCGGGCTGCCCGGCACGGTGCCGCTATCGGTATGCATGCCTTACTCCGTGAAGTACTTGTCGTAGATTTCCTTGTACTTGCCGTCCTTCTTGAGCTCGGCCAGCTGGGCGTTGACCGCCTTCAGCAGCGCCTCGCCGCCGTTCTTCTTTACGGCGAAGCCGTAGTGCTCGTCGGTCGGGTACTTCTCGACGACGTCGAACTTCCCGCCCTGGGTGTGGCCCAGGTTCACCGGATAGTCCTGCAGCACGGCGTCGACGCTGCCGGACTGCAGGGCCGGGAACAGTTCGGCATCCGAGGGGAAGGCCAGGATCTGGGCATCCTTGGGCAGGTTCTTGCGGGCGTAGGCCTCGCCGGTGGTGCCCTGCTGGACGCCGACCTTCTTGCCGGCCAGGTCCTCCTTGGACTTGATCGGCGAGCCGGCCGGAACCAGCAGCGACTGCAGCGAGTCGTAGTACGGATCCGAGAGCCCGATGTTCTTCTTGCGCTCCTCGGTGATGGTGATGGCGCTGGCGCCCAGGTCGCACTGGCCGGCCGCGAGCGAGGCCCCGGACTGCAGGCCGTCGAAGCCCACGTCCTTGATGTCGGTCTTCAGGTCCAGGCCCTTGGCGATCTCGCGGACCAGGTCCATGTCGAACCCGGTGTACTCGCCGCCCTTTTCGAACTCGAACGGCGGATAGGGGATGTCCGAGCAGACCGTCAGGGTGCCCGGCGTGATCAAGCCCAGTTCGTTGCCCGCCGCGGGGCTGCTGCCCGCGCTGGAGGAACCCCCGCCGCAGGCGGTCAGGGACAGGGCGCCGGCGGCCAGGACCGCCAGCACCTTGGCGGCATGGGAAACGGGGACTCGCATGGGTTGCCTACCTCTTCTCGCGGGTGAAAATCAGGCTTAAGTGTAGCCGTAACAATTGGTCACAGGAGATATGCGCTGCAGGCTACAGGAATTGCATATTCGGCAACAAGGGACACTGCTCAGCGGTGCAGGCCCAGCGCCTCCATCATCGGCCGGAATTTCGCCCAGGTCTCGGCCAGTTCCGCCTCGGGCGTGGAGGCGTCGACAATGCCGCAGCCGGCATACAGGCGCACCCGGGTGGGGGCCTCCACCACCGCCCCGCGCAGGGCGATGCCCCATTCGCCGTTGCCGTCGGCGTCGGTCCAGCCCACCGGCCCGGCATAGCGGCCGCGGTCCATCCCTTCCAGCTCGCGGATCAGCGCGCCGGCCACCTCGGTGGGGGAGCCGCAGACGGCGGCGGTGGGGTGGACCGCCTCGGCCAGCTCCAGCGACGAGGGCGCCTGCCCGGAACCTGCGGAGAGTTCGGCGGAGACGTCCGAGGCCAGGTGCCAGACATTGGGCAACTGGAGCACGAAGGGCTCGCTGTGCGAGGTCATCGCCGAGGTGTAGGGCTCGAGCTTGGCGGTCAGCGAGTCGATGGCGATCTGGTGTTCGTGCTGCTGCTTTTCCGAGCCGGCGAGCACGCGCTGGGCGTAGTCGGCGTCGCTTTCGCCGTCCTGCTTGCGGATGTTGGCCCGGTCCAGGGTGCCGGCCAGCACCCGGGCGCGCGCCACCTTGTTTTCCACCTTGATCAGCATTTCCGGGGTCGAACCGATCAGTCCGTCCACCCCGTAGGTCCAGCAGTCCTGGTAGCGCACGGCCAGTTCGCGCAGCACCTGCGCGGTGGCGACCGGGGAGGCCAGTTCCGCGACGACGTCGCGGGCCAGCACCAGCTTGCTCAGCTCGCCGCGGGCAATGCGTTCGACGCCGGCGGCGACGGCGCGCTTATAGTGCTGCTCGGAGACGTGCCCGGGAACCAGGGCGTCGCCGTCGTCGGCCTCGCGGCCGGCCGAAGCGGTATCCAGCCAGCCGGCCAGCACCGCCTCGGCCGCCTCCGCGCTCAGTTCGGCGTCCGGATCGGTGCTCAGGTAGGTCAGCCAGCCGCGGCCGCCGTCCAGCCCCACGAGCACGGACGGGACAATCAGCCGTGATTCCTGCCGGGAGGTCCAGGAGAAGGCGAAGGAGCCGAAGGCCACGGCGCCGGTGCCGGGGCCGCCCACCTGGTTCTCGATCCGGGCCGCCGCGGTGGCCGAACGCCACCAGGCCGCCGCCTCGCGGAAGCGTCCCGGGCCGCTGGCGCTGAAGCGCGCGGCCTCGCCGAAACCGACCAGCCCGCCGTCCCGGCGCACCCAGCAGAGCACATCGTCGCGGACCAGGTAGTCCAGCAGGCCGGAGGCGTCCGGCAGGGCGGACCACGGGATGGTGATGCCGCGCAGGGGGCCCGGCGGCGGCTGCGCGCCGGCGCCCCGGGCCGGGGTTTCGGGCAGGCCGGAGGGCGCGGACAGCGGGATGGTCATGGTCCTTAAGCCTACTCGGCCCGGCGCCCGCCGTTCCCGGGCCAGCCTGCCGGGCAAATCCGTTGGAGATCTTTGAGAGAATGGTCCGGTGAATCGCGCATCTTTGGACAAACGCCCGGATGAAGTAGCAGCCATGTTTGATGGCGTCGCCCCGAAGTACGACGTGGTCAACGATGTGCTCTCGGCCGGCCAGACCCGGCGGTGGCGCCGGATCGTGGTCGAGGCCGTGGATGCCAGGCCGGGCCAGCGGGTGCTGGACCTGGCCGCCGGCACCGGCACCTCGAGCGAGCCGTACGCGGATGCGGGCGTGCACGTGGTCGCCTGTGACTTTTCCCTGGGCATGCTGCGGGTGGGCAAGCGCCGCCGGCCGGACATCGACTTCGTCGCGGGGGACGCCACCGCGCTGCCGTTCGCGGACAATTCCTTCGACGCGGTGACCATTTCCTTCGGCCTGCGCAATGTCAACGAACCGGACAAGGCGCTGGGGGAGATGCTGCGCGTGGCCAAGCCCGGCGGACGCCTGGTGGTTGCCGAGTTCTCCACCCCCGTCCTCCCGGTCTGGCGCACCCTCTACACCGAGTACCTGATGCGCGCCCTGCCGGCCATCGCCGGCAGGATCTCCTCGAACCCCGAATCCTACGTCTACCTGGCCGAATCCATCCGGGCCTGGCCCAACCAGGACGAGCTCGCCGCCCGGATCGCCGCTTCGGGCTGGCAGGATGTGGCCTACCGCAACCTCAGCGGCGGCATTGTCGCCGTCCACCGCGCGCAGAAGCCGGCCAGCTGACGTGCAGGGTACTGATGTGCAGGTGCTAATTGTCGGTGCCGGACCCGCAGGCTCGACGGCTGCTTACTATCTGGCCAAGGCCGGGATCGACGTCACCGTGCTGGAAAAGACGGCGTTCCCCCGGGAGAAAGTCTGCGGCGACGGGCTGACCCCGCGCGCGGTGCGCGAACTCCAGCTGCTGGGGCTGCCGCATGCCGAAGCCGACGGCTGGCGGCGGAACAAGGGCCTGCGCCTGGTCGCCGGCGGCCGGCAGCTGGAGCTGCCCTGGCCGGAGCTTTCGGATTTCCCCGGCTACGGGCTGATCCGCACCCGGATGGGCTTCGACGAGGCACTGGCCCGGCACGCCGCGGCCGCAGGTGCCACGCTGCTCGAGCACCATGCGGTCACCTCGGTAATCCGGGACGATGCCGGCCGGGTGGCCGGGGCACGGGCCAACCTGCTGGATGCTGCCGGGCGCAAGACCGGCGAAACCCGGGACTTCGCCGCCGACGTCGTCCTGGCCGCCGACGGCAACTCGACCCGCACGGCGCTGAGCCTGGGGATCGAAAAGCGCGACGACCGGCCGCTGGGCGTGGCCGTGCGCACCTACTTCGCCAGCCCGCGCCACGAGGACGACTGGATGGAAGGCTGGTTGGAACTGCCGGACCGGGCCGGGAACCCGCTGCCCGGCTACGGCTGGGTCTTCGGCGTCGGAGACGGCACCTCCAACGTCGGCCTCGGCATCCTCAACTCCTCCAAGTCCTTCGGCCGGCTGGACTACAAGCAGGTGCTGCGGGACTGGACCGCGGGCATGCCGGCCGAATGGGGGTTCAGCAGGGAGAACCAGGTGGGGCAGATCCGCGGCGCGGCCCTGCCGATGGGCTTCAACCGGACCCCGCACTACAGCCCGGGGCTGCTGCTGCTCGGTGATGCCGGCGGCATGGTCAGCCCGTTCAACGGCGAGGGCATCTCCTATGCGATGGAATCGGCCCGCTACGCGGCCGGGGTCGTCACCGACGCCTTTGCCGCCGGCCCGCGGCTGTTCGACGAAACCCTCTCCGGCTATGCCGGGATCATCCGCGGCAAGTGGGGCAGCCACTTCACCCTGGGCCGGGTCTTCGCCCGGCTGATCGGCAAACCCGCGGTGATGAAACTCGCGCTTCGCACCGGCATGCCGGTGCCGGTGCTGATGCGCTTCGTGGTCAGGATGCTGGCCAACCTCACGGACGAAGCCGGCCGCGGATTTGAGGATAGAGTTATCCACTGGTTGGAGCGGCTCGCCCCGCCGGCCGCCAACCAGACCGGGGCTGTGGCCGCCGGCAAGCAACCTGCCCCGACGATTAGTTAGTGTTGAACAGTGACTGACGCTAAACCGAGCTGGACCCCCGCCGGAGCCAGCCTGCCGGAATCCGTGGACCTGGACGCGGCCACCGCCGCCATCGCCACGAACCTGAACCTGCCTGCGGGCTTTGCCCCGGTGGCCCAGGACCCGGCCCTCGGACCGGCGGTTTCCACGGCGCTGGCCCGGGTCGAAAAGCAGCTGCGCGCGGCGATCGCCCACTCGGACCCGCTGGCGGATGCCACCAGCCGGCACCTGATGGAAGCCGGCGGCAAGCGGATCCGCCCGCTGCTGACCATCCTGGCCTCGCAGCTGGGGGACCCGGACCGGCCGGAGGTGATCCAGGCAGCGGTGGTGGTGGAACTGACCCACCTGGCCACGCTCTACCACGACGACGTGATGGATTCCGCGCCCTACCGCCGCGGTGCCCCCACCGCCCACCAGGTCTGGGGCAACCATGTGGCCATCCTGGCCGGGGACCTGATCTTTGCCCGGGCCTCGCTGCTCTGCTCCCTGCTCGGTCCGGAGGCGGTGGGCATCCAGGCCCGCACCTTCGAGCGGCTGTGCCTGGGCCAGTTGCACGAAACCGTGGGCCCGCGCGAGGACGAGGATCCGATCCAGCACTACCTCTCCGTCATCGCGGACAAGACCGGCTCCCTGATCGCCACCTCCGGGCAGCTCGGGGCAATGTTCGCCAATGCCCCGGAGGAGGTGGTCCGGATCATGCTGGAATACGGGGAAAAGGTGGGCGTGGCCTTCCAGCTCGCCGACGACGTGATCGACGTCGCCGGCATCAAGGTCAAGTCCGGCAAGACCCCGGGCACCGACCTGCGCGAGGGCGTGCCCACGCTGCCGGTCCTGCTGCTGCGCCAGGCCGCTGCCGGCGGCGACACCTCCGCGGCCCGGGTACTGGAACTGGTGGATGCGGACCTGACCTCGGACGAGGCGCTGGGCCGGGCGGTCGAGGCGCTGCGCGGGCACCCCGCCACCGGCCAGGCGTGGGAGGTGGCGCGGCAGTGGGCCGAGGAGGCCAAGGCGGCGCTCGAGCCGCTGCCGGAGAGCACCGTGAAACTGGCCTTGGCCGCCTTCGCCGAAGCCGTCGTCGACCGCGATGTCTGACGCGCCCTAAGAGAAGCCGCAGGGGCCCCGCCCGAGCCTGCGAGGGTGGGGGAGAGGCTGAACGTTAGTCGTCGTCCTCGGCGTCGCCGTCGAAGACCCAGTCGAACATATCGAACACGAACTCGCTGAAGGTCGCTTCCTCGCTCTGCCAGCGCGGGGCCGGCTGGTTCGTGCGGATCCACACGATGGGATCGGGGACGGACAGGTGCTCGCTGCGGATCCCCCAGTTGGCTTCCTCGTCCATTTCGTCCAGGAACAGCAGGAACCCGTCCTCGATCTCCAGCTCGTCCGGGTCCCAGAAGAAGTCGTGGGCCTCCATCAGGTCCTCGCAGCCGCCGACGGCGTGGTAGAACTCCACGAGCGCCTGCGGGACCTGGAACTTGTGCGCCCCGAGCAGCTCTTCGAGTTCTTCATAGGAAATCCCGTCCTCTTCAGTCCACGGGCGGTCCAGGTACTTGGGGACGAGGGCTCGGAACTTATCGACGAACATTTCCGGCATGGCGCTTCCTTGGCTCACATTCCTGGCTGGGGTCCACCCGCCGGACTGCCCGGCGGGTTGCGGCCGGGCCGCAGTGACCATCCTACGGTCAGCCGCGCCGGCGCACGGCCAGCCCGGGGTAGTCGATCACGATGCCGTCCGAATCCACCAGCAATTCGGCGCTGAAATCCCCCGAACCGTAGGAGACCAGGGCCGTGCCGGAGTCCTCGTCGTAGGCGCGGCTGCCGGCGTAGAGCTGCTGCGACGGCACCACCTCGAGGCTGGGCATCCGCACCAGGGCCACAGTGTATTCGGCGGCGGCCCCGGCATCATGGACCAGACCCAGGCGCAGGATGGGCATGGAGTTGGTGGCGGGACAGTACTCGATGTCGCAGTCCAGGGCCTGGTCCAGGGCGTGCGGGTCCGCGATGCCTGGTTCGGGCAGGCCGGCGAGGCCCGATCGTGCCGGATCACCGAATTTCGCGGCCTTGACCGTCCAGCTGCCGTTCGGCGCCCGGAGCATGTCCAGATGCCGGCTCCAGCCGGTGCCATGCACGGAGATGGTCAGGTGCTCGGTGATCCAGTTCTCCGTGGTGGTCAGGGACCAGCTGGCGGCATAGGCGGGGGCACGCGAGGCGCCGTGGGCGGTCAGCCGCTCGGGCTCGAGGTTGATGGTCGCGGTATCCGCGCGGCCCGGATCGTCCTCGCCGAGCCAGGTGCACACACGGCTCTCGTGCGTTTCGTGTCCCATGGGCTAAGCCTTGTGCCTGAAGGCGCGCGGCGCAATAGCCAGCCTCCGGACCGCGGCTCAGGCGCCTGCCTCGGACCCCATCCGCCGCACCGCCAGGGCCAGCCACAGGTGCACCCGGTCCGCGGTGACGGCCGGATCGTAGCCGGTGAGCTCCACGATCTGCGCGAGCCGGTAACGCACCGAGTTGCGGTGCAGGTCCAGGGCGGAGGCGACGGCGGCCACCGAGCCGTTCAGGTCCAGGTACGCCTCCAGCGTAGGCAGCAGCTGGGCCCCGTGGGCGGCGTCGAAGGCCTCCAGCGGCTGCAGCGCTTCAGCCGCCAGATCCGCCAGCGGCACATCCTCGGAGGCCAGCAGCAGCGAGGTCAGCGACAGCCGTTCCGGCAGGTTCAGCCGGCCGCCGCGGGTGAGCGCCTCCTTGGCTTCAAAGTAGCTCCAGCGCAGCCCGTTCGGCTGGGCGTAGCTGCCGCCGACGCCGACGATGGCGCTCAGGCCGGCATCACGCAGGTAGCTGCCGAGCTCCTGGCCCAGGCGCTCGGCGGACCCGCCGGTCTCCGGATCCTGCACCACGACCACCAGGCGCTCGTCCAGCACGCCGCTGGCACTGCCGTCGAACCCCGACGGCAGTGGCAGGGACGGCAGCGCGCGGCGCTGGCCGCCGGGTGTCTGCACCAGCAGCACCCGCTGGCGGCGGCCGGGGTCGATGCCGGCATTGGTCAGGCGCAGGACGGCGTCCGGGCCCTGCAGGGTGCCGCGGATGACATCCTGCAACAGTTGGCCGACGGCGCGGCGCTCGCCGGCCCGCCGCTGCGCCTGGTTGCTCAGTTCCACCGAGATCAGGCTTTGGGCATAGTCCACGATGGCGTTGTGCTCGTAGGGCTCGGCCAAGGCCAGGGTGCAGCGGTCCTTCAGCCCGGTGGCGATCGGCAGTTGGTTCCAGTTTCCGCCGGTGCCGTCACTTTCGGCACTGGCGCGCGTGCTGAAGATCCGGGCGCCGTACTGGCACAGCGCGACGTCGGTGCCCACCATCGCCGCCAGCGAGCGCAGCAGCGCCGGCAGGCCTCCGCCGCCGAGGAGGGCACCCGCCAGGGCCTGGTGGTCGCGCAGCAGCCGCTCCAGCTTGCCGTAATGATCCGCCGAGATCGCGTCGGCCACCATCCGGCTGATCGCTACGAACGGGGTCTCGTAGGGCACCTCGAAGACGGGCAGGTCCAGGACGTCGGCCTCGGCCAGGAATGCCGGCGGCACCCGCTGGTGGGTCAGCCCCAGTGCAAAGCCGATGGCCACGGCCCCGGCCTCGTGGACGCGGCGGACAAAACGGCGCTGGGCCGCGGCCGTCTTCTGGCGCAGCCCGGTGGTGAGCACCACCTCGCCGCCGCTGAGGAAGGGCAGCGGATCTTCCAGTTCGGTCGAGGCTACCCAGGTGATCGGATCGTCCGGGTGTCCGGTGGCTGTGCCGGCCAGATGCAGACGGAGGGACGGGGTGGCCAGCAGGTTGGCAAGGGTGACGGCCATGCCTCCACTCTACGGCCGGACGTTGTGCAAGTGCACCATGGCGGCCAGGCGTGGCCGGTGTTCACCTGCCGGCCGTGGCCAAGTTTCTCCGATCGCAGGGCCGCGGCTACCATGAAGCACGTCCGGACCTGCACGTTTGGCAAGGCCGCACCGATATTGGAGGTTTTTGCCATGAAGAACGCGGAGCACCCTCACGGTTTCGCAGACTCAGTTCCGCCGCGCGAGGTCTGGTCCACCCGCAAGGTCTTCATCCTGTCCGCCATTGGCTCGGCCGTCGGCCTGGGCAATATCTGGCGTTTCCCCTACGTGGCCTACGAGAACGGCGGCGGCGCGTTCATCATTCCCTATCTGGTGGCGCTGCTGACGGCCGGCATCCCGCTGCTGTTCCTGGACTATGCCGTCGGCCACCGGTTCCGCGGTTCGGCCCCGCTGGCCTTCCGGAGGCTGACGCCCAGGGCCGAAGCCCTGGGCTGGTGGCAGGTGGCCATCTGCTTTGTCATCGCGATCTATTACGCGGTCATCATCGCCTGGGCCGCCATGTACATGATCTTCTCCGTCACCCGCCGCTGGGGCGACGACCCGGCCGGGTTTTTCCTGGGCGAATTCCTCCAGGCCAGCGACCAGGTGACCATCGGCTTCAACTACGTGCCGGGAGTGCTGATCCCGCTGGTGCTCGTCTGGGCCTTCACGCTGTTCGTGCTGGCCGCCGGCGTCATGAAGGGGGTAGCCCGGGCCAACGTCATCTTCCTGCCCCTGCTGCTGGTGATGTTCCTGGTCCTGGTAGTGCAGGCCCTGCTCCTGCCGGGCGCGGCCGGCGGGCTGGACGCACTGTTCACCCCGAACTGGGCGGCGCTGCTGGACACCGGAGTCTGGGCGGCCGCCTACGGGCAGATCTTCTTCTCCCTCTCCGTCGCCTTCGGCATCATGGTCACCTACGCGTCCTACCTCAAGCGCCGGACGGACCTGACCGGTTCGGGGCTGGTCGTGGCCTTCGCCAACTCCGGCTTCGAGGTGCTGGCCGGCATCGGCGTGTTCGCGGCCCTGGGATTCATGGCCTTCAGCGCCGGCACCGGCGTCGGGGACGTGGCCGCCGGGGGCATCGGCCTGGCCTTCATCGCCTTCCCGGCGATCATTTCCGAAGCGCCGGCGGGTGCCCTGCTCGGGGTGCTGTTCTTCGGCTCGCTGGTTTTCGCCGGGCTGACCTCGCTGATCAGCATCATCGAAGTGATCATCGCCGCCGTGCAGGACAAGTTGGGTCTGGCCCGGGTCAGGGCCACCTGGGCCGTCGGGATCCCGCTGGCGCTGCTGTCGATCCTCCTGTTCCCGACCACCACCGGCCTGAACCTGCTCGACGTGACCGACGCCTTCGTCAACAATTTCGGGATTATGGCGGTGGCCTTCGTTGCGGTGCTGCTGCTGACCTACGGCTTCCGCACGCTGCCGATGCTGGGCCGCCACGTGAACGAGACCTCGACCGTCAAGCTGGGCCGCCTCTGGCGCATCATGGTCGGCATCGTGGCGCCGGTGGTGCTCGGCTACATCCTGATCAGCGAACTCATTGCCCGGATCCAGACCGGCTACGGGGAGATGCCGGCCTGGTTCGTCGGGGTCTTCGGCTGGGGTACGGCCGCGGCCCTCGTGGTCGTCGCGCTGGCACTGTCGTTCATCCCGTGGGGGAGCCGGTCCGCAGCCAACCACCCGGTGCTGGACGCACCGGGAACGACTCAGCCGAAGGAGGTAGCGCCGTGAGTACCGCCGCCATCATCATGCTCATCATTGCCATCGGGACCCTCTGGGGAGGCCTGGCGCTCGCGCTGCTGAACCTGCGCCGCCATCCCGAAGACGAGGGCATGCTGCCCGAGGAGCACGCGCCGGAACTGTAGCAGCGGCCGGCGCGGATCCGGCCTGCGCCCCGGCCTGCCGTACCGGCTGGGCAACTGCACCAACCGGATGCTGGTCCCCTGTACGCCCGGCCATAGGCAGCCGGATCCGCCCGGCGTAATCTCGGCTGTAGTGCGGCATGGCATGCCGCAGGCCACACCAGCATCCTGGCGCCCGCCCTGCACGGGTGCGCTGCGGCGCGATCCCCGAAGGGAACGGTACCCGGCGCCCGGACAGCTCCCGGAATGAAAGGCAACCCATGACCACCCAGGCAACCCAGCCGCAGTACCGCCTCGAGCAGAAGCGCAACATCCGCGGCGAATTCCCCGGCCCCAAGTCGGCCGAACTCGCCGCCCGCCGCGCCAAGGTGGTGGCCGGCGGCGTCGCCTCCAGCGTCCCCGTCTACGTGGCCGACGCCGACGGCGGCATCATTCTGGACGTGGACGGCAACGCCTTCATCGACCTGGGCTCCGGCATCGCCGTGACCAGCGTGGGCGCCTCCGATCCCGCCGTGGTGGGCGCCGTGAAGGACCAGGTGGAGCACTTCACCCACACCTGCTTCATGGTCAGCCCCTACGAGGGCTACATCGCCGTCGCCGAGAAGCTGGCCGAACTGACCCCGGGCGACCACGAGAAGCGCTCCGTGCTGTTCAACTCCGGGGCCGAGGCCGTGGAGAACGCCGTGAAGGTGGCCCGCCTGGCCACCGGCCGCAGCGCCGTCGTCGCCTTCGACCACGCCTACCACGGCCGGACCAACCTGACCATGGGCCTGACCGCCAAGGCCAACCCCTACAAGTCCAGCCCGGCAGGCTCCTTCGGCCCGTTCGCGCCGGAGATCTACCGCGTCCCGATGAGCTACCCCTTCCGTGAGGAAGCCGAAATCACCGGCGCCCAGGCCGCGGAGCGCGCGATCACCATGATCGAGAAGCAGATCGGCGGCGAGAACGTCGCGGCCATCATCATCGAGCCCATCCAGGGCGAGGGCGGCTTCATCGTCCCGGCCGAGGGCTTCCTGCCGGCGCTGGCGTCCTGGGCCAAGGAGAAGGGCATTGTCTTCATCGCCGACGAGGTCCAGGCCGGCTTCTGCCGCACCGGCGCCTGGTTCGCCTCCGAGCACGAGGGCATCGTGCCGGACATTATCACCATGGCCAAGGGTATCGCCGGCGGCATGCCGCTCTCGGCGATCACCGGCCGCGCCGAGCTGATGGACGCCGTGCACGGCGGCGGCCTTGGCGGCACCTACGGCGGCAACCCGGTGGCCTGTGCCGCCGCCCTGGGGGCCATCCGCACCATGGAAGAGCTGGACCTGAACGCCCGCGCCCGGGCGATCGAGACCCAGGTCAGGGACCGGCTGACCAAGCTGGCCGAAGAGCTCGGAATCATCGGCGAGGTCCGCGGCCGCGGCGCCATGCTGGCCCTTGAGTTCGTCAACCCCGGCACCAAGGAACCCAATGCGGCCGCCACCAAGGCCATCGCCGAGCGCTGCCTGCAGGAGGGCGTCATCATCCTGACCTGCGGCACCTACGGCAACGTGGTCCGCCTGCTGCCGCCGCTGGTGATCAGCGACGAGCTGCTGGCCGATGCCCTCAACGTGCTCGAGGCCGCCATCCGCGCCGCCGGCTAGCCGGCGGCCGAACGACCCGCCGCGCAGCGGGCGGGGGCAGGC
>NZ_JBHTML010000102.1:0-14222 GCF_042679445.1 Arthrobacter sp. GCM10027362 | reverse complement strand
TAGCCGTTGCGGGCGAAGTTGCGGGCCAGGTTGGCACCCATCACGGCCAGTCCGGTCACACCGATTTGTGCGGTCATCTTTTCTCCGTTGTTTTGGGGATAATGAGGGATTACTTCGTTGGGCTTTGCAGTTCCGACAGGACCTGGATGACCATGGCTTGTGGCGTTCCGCTGACGTCGATGACGACGGATGTTTCGTCGGGATGCAGGGGCTCGAGTGTATGCAGCTGGGAGTCCAGCAGGGTGGCGGGCATGTACTCGTGCCTGCGCTGCCCGAGGCGCTCTGCGATCGTATCTCTGTGTCCGGTTAGATGGATGAAGACCAGATCGGGAGCATGCCTGCGCAGCAGGTCTCGATAGCTTCGCTTCAGGGCCGAGCAGGCGACGATTGCTGTCTCTTCTGCTGCCGTGCGCTCCTTAATGTATGCCCCGATCAGGTGCAGCCATGGCCGCCGGTCGTCGTCATTGAGGGGCTGGCCGGCGCGCATTTTCTCCTTGTTAGCCGCCGGGTGCAGGTCGTCGCTGTCTATGAAGGGTACGCCGAGAGCTTCGCCCAGCCGCGTTCCGAGCGTAGTCTTGCCGGAACCGGAGACACCCATGACGATCATCGGGGGGAGCTGTCTGTTGTTCATAATCACTCCATCGTGCCGTTACCGGTACGGGGTTGGGTGAGGGAACGGTTCCTTGGCGGCAGGCGGCCTGGAGCCGTAAGCATGATTTATATGAGGAAGGCTGTGCGGCAGATCTCGCGGTCCCTCGGATACGGTGGCCAAGAGCGCTGAAGCCAGGCTTCCGTAACGGAGGCTGCCAGCCCCGTCACCGCGGCCGGCAGCCCCTCTTGCCGACGGTGGGAGGTCAGTGCCCCCGCCGGACCCGGTTGTGCTTGCGCACAGGCTGTTACTGGCGGCGGTCGAAGGTCAGTCCGCCCGGAACCTGGAAGGTCGGCATGATCTCGAGCATCCCGATGTTGACGTGCCGGGGCGTCTCGAGGGCATAGTCCAGCGCATTGACGATGTCGTCTGTGGTGAGGGATTCATAGCCTTCGTAGTACGTCTTCCAGGCTTCTTCCATTGCCTCGGGTGTACCGCCCATGTTGCGGCCGAAAATCTCGGTTTCGACCCGTCCCGGGCAGATCTCGGTGACACGGATCCGCTTCCCGACCGTGTCGTTGCGCAGCTGGCGGGAGATCTGGTGCACGGCGGCCTTGGTGGCGTGGTACGCCGTATGTCCGTAGAAGTTGTACACGCCTGCGATCGAGCTGATATTGACCACGTGGCCGCAGTCCCGTTCCACCATGCCCGGCAGCACCAGGCGGGTGAGCTGGAGCAGCCCGCGCAGGTTGACGTCGACGATTTCGTCGAGGTCCTGCTCGGAGGAGTCAAGGATGTTTCCCGGGCGGGAGACGCCGGCACAGTTGATCAGGACATCGACTTCGAGTCCGCCCACGGCAGCTGTCAGCGCCGCGGTATCCGTCACATCCACCACGTGGGGGACGGCGCCGGTGCGCTCGGCGAGTTCCTTCAGGCGCTTCTCGTTGCGGGCCAGGGCGTGGACCGACAGGCCCCGCTTGGCCAGGCATTCGACGATGGCCTCTCCCATGCCGGTCGATGCGCCGGTCACGAGGGCAGTCTTGTAGTCAGAATAGGACAATTGAGTCTCCGATGTGCGGTGGGTGGAAAGGGGCCGCTGCTGCACGGGCCCTGGCTGCTGCTGGTGCTAGGCGTCGCGGAGCGGTTCGTGGGCCCGGTCCTTGACCGTGCTGACGGCCGCCAGGGTTCCAAGCGCCGTGATCACGGCGTAGAAAGCCGGCATGTAGATGTTTCCGGTCGTGCTGATGAGCCACGTCATCAGCAGCGGGGCGGTGCCGCCGAAGAGTGCCGAGGAGATGTTGTAGCCCAGCCCGTAGGCGGAATAGCGGACGCGGGTGGGGAACAGTTCGACGATGAGGATATGGATCACGGCCGTGTGCCCGGCAAAGACGATGGCCATGATGGAGGCCCCGAGGATGGCCAGGCCCATGTTCCCGGTGGCAATCAGCGCATAGGCGGGAATTCCCACCAAGGCCATGGCAAGGGCAGAGCCTGCAATGACTTTCTTGCGGCCCAGGCGATCGGACAGGGCACCCATGAACGGGATGGCCACGCAGATGACCACCAGGCTGCAGGCCGTGACGAGCAGGGCCTCGCCGATGCTGAAGTTCAGCCGCTCGCCCTTAAGGAAGGTGGGCATGTAGGAGAAGAGGACGTAGTAGCCGGATCCGTTCATGAGCGGGATGAAAAGCGCCAGCAGCATGGCGCGCCGGTGCTCGGGGGACTGGAAGGCCTCCTTGAGCGGGTTCTTGGCCAGCCCGCCCTCTTTCTTGAGCTTCTCGAAATTCGGGGTGTCGCTGATGGCCTTGCGGATGTACCAGCCAATGACGCCCATCGGGATGGCTACGAGGAAGGGAATCCGCCAAGCGAAGGAACCGAAGCCGCCGCCGTCAATGGCGGTCTGGGTCAGCCACGGGGACATGGAGTAGGCAACAAGCGTTCCGGTCAGCAGCGCAGCGAATGAGGCGATCTGCGCGAAGGAGGTGATGAGGCCGCGCTTTCCTGCCGGCGCGTGTTCGGCCAGGAAGGTCATGGCACCGGCGGCTTCGCCGCCGACGGAGAATCCCTGCAGGAGCCGCAGGAACACCAGAAGGATGGGGGCCACGATGCCAATGGCGGCATAGGGCGGCAGGAGGCCGACGCCGGCTGTCGCAACGCTGATCAGCAGAATGACGAAGACAAGGAGCTTCTGCCTGCCGATCCGGTCGCCCAGGTAGCCGCAGACTATGGCGCCGAGCGGACGGACAAAGAACGAGACTGCATAGCCGGCAAAGACGAAAAGCAATGCGTTGTCGGGGTTGCCCGGCGCGAGGAAAACCAGGGCCAGGGTTCCTGCCATGAAGGCGAAAATGCCGTTGTCGTAGAGCTCTACGAAGATGCCGACGCAGCCTGCGGTAACGACCTTGCGTGTCTGTCGTCCCGAGAGATGCTCGTGCTGCGGGGGTGCAGCGGCGGTGCTTGGGGTCATGACTTTCCTTACTTTAGAGCGTAGCGACGCCTGATGTGTTTGTGGGCGGTTCAGCCGCATGCCGCGGCCGGCAGGTCTTGCCAGCGGGGCCGGCCTCCAACGCCCAGAAGGTTGAAGACGGTGGCGACGGATTCCCGGAGCTGGTCGAGCTGCTGCATGGACCGGCGGTAGGCGGCAGTTGCTTCTGCCACCGTTGTTCTCCGGAAGCGGATCTTGTCGCCGGGCCGGGCCTGGGCGAGCATGTCGAGGCCCAGGCTGCTGGCGACGGCGAGGACGGGGTATCCGGCGGTCACCCCGCGCCCCCGGTGCAGTACCAGCAGCTCCTCCCGGGAGGGTACTTCGACGGCTCCTACCGGAACGCCGCGGGAGAGCACTTCGCCCGACGAGGTTCTCTCCGGCAGCTCGCCTCCCAGCCGCAGCCCGATGTGGTTGCTCCTGGCACTCACCGTGTATTCGGAGTTGAAGAGGAGCTGTGCGGATTCGCCGAATTCGTCGAAGTCCGGACCGTCAGTGACATCGACAAGCAGGTCCGATCCCATGAACGGCCTTTCCACGGCGAGGCGGAAAAGCGGCAGGTCGAAGTAGGGTTGCCGGATGGGGCCGACGGTACGGCCGGTTGTGAGGACCATCCCCTGGCGCAACTGCAGGCCGAAACCGACGACGGTGTCCGGCGAGCAGGAGCCCAGCAGCTGCGGGGCCTGCACGGATCCGTGGATGGCCAGGTAGGCCCGCAGGCCCTTATGGATGCCCCGGATGGCGACGGTTTCACCCTCGCTGACCGATATCGGCTCCCACTGGGGGCAGATGCGCCCGTCCACAGTCAGGGTAAGCGGGGCCCCCGTGACAGCAATCAGGATGTCGGATGCAGCGGTCATTCTGAAGTCAAGGGCGGTGACTTCCAGCAGCGGGGCGCCGTCGCCGTTGCCGGCCAGGATGTTGGCGGCCCTGGCCGAGTACTGGTCCAGGGCGCCGTTGACGGGCAAGCCGTAGCGCGGGCCCCGGAACCTGCCCAGATCGGTGACGACGGAACTTCCAGGCTGCTGGATGACAATCTGTCCGCTCATGGCCGTGCTTCCAATGTCTTACCCGCGTAGTCCTCGAACTGATCTGCTGAAATCGGCCGGAAGCGGATCACGTCCCCCGGCCCGTAAGGCACGAGGGGCTCCCGGCCGGTGTCGAGGACTTTCAGGGGCGTCTGCCCGATGACGCACCAGCCGCCCGGAGCAGCGGCGGGGGCAATGACAGCCTGGCGCCCGGCGACCGAGACGGCACCTGCCGGGACACTGATCCGCGGATTCTTCAGGCGCGGGACCGGGTGCGGGAATGCCGGGCCGTCCATCATCGGGGACCCTGCCGGGGCACCCAGGCAGCGGACGACATACGTCTTGGCCGAGTGCAGGCGGATGACTTCCTCTGCAGATATGCCCTGGTGCGCCGCCACCGCGTCAAGATCCGGGCCGTAGCTGCCCCCGTAGACGACGGGGACATCGAACTCACGGCGGGTATTGTCGCCCACCGGAAAGGCTTCCAGCTGCCGCAGGCCCAGCTGGACGAACGCGCGGATTTGACGGGCCGAGGCAACGAGAGGGTCGAATTCCACGAGCACGGAGTCGTAGGTCGGCACGGCGCCGTGCAGGCCCTCGGCTCCGCAACCGTCCAGCCACCCGGCGAGCCGGTGCACCGTGGTCCAGTTCTGCTCACCGTCGCTGGAAACGGCGACGACGCGCAGGGCAGCGTCGCCCGACTCGTGGATCTCAACTGGGGAACATGTTGGCGCGGGCATCTCAGGCCACCTTCTGCTTTTCGGCCAGGACCTCGCCCAGCGGGGCAATCCGGACGCCGGCAGCCGTGAGTTCGCTGCGGATAAGCCTGGCAAGCTCAACGGCTCCGGGGTTGTCCCCGTGCAGCAGAACGGTGTCCGCCGCGATGTCAATATCGGCACCGGAGACGGTGCTGATCACTCCCTCGCAAACCATCCGGACAGTGCGTTCAACGATCTCGCGAGGATCGTGCAGGACGGCTCCGGGCTGGGCGCGCGGCACGAGGGTGCCATCCTCCTGGTAGGCACGGTCGGCAATCCCTACCAGGCCAACACGGAGCCCGCGGGACCTGGCAGCCTTCGCCAGCTCACCTTCCTGGGCAACGACAATAAGGCTGTCATCGACACCGGCGGCAGCGTCCGCAACGGCGGCGGCATAGTCGCCGCGGGTGGCCACGAGATTGCCCAGCCTGCCGTGGGGAGCGATGTGGGAAACGCGTGTGCCGTGGACGGCCGCAAAGGCCGACAGTGCCCCCAGCTGGTAGAGGACGTCAGTGCGGACCTCATCTGCGCTCAGGTCCATGGTTCGCCGTCCGAAGCCCCTGAGGTCCGGGAAGCTGGGATGGGCACCGATTCCGACTCCGCGCCGGACGCATTCGGCCACGGTCGCATCCATAATGTCCGGATCCCCCGCGTGGAACCCGCATGCAATATTGGCGCTCGAGACAATCTCCAGCAGATCACGGTCATTGCCTAACGTGTAGGTGCCGAATCCTTCCCCGAGATCTGCGACGAGATCAATTGTCGGGCTCACATGCTTCTCTTTTCGTGCGTGCGGACGGATTTTGTTCAAGGGCTTCAGTCCCGGCCGGAAGTGCCTTGCTGGATGAATTTCGGCGACGTGCCGGTTTTGCAATTCCGAGGCTCTCCTCGATCTTCCATATGAAATTCTTCCACCGCCGGCGGGCCGGGCACAAAGACCAATCGACTATCCCGGGATAACCCCGTGTTATGACCTCCGGCACACTGAAGCGCCGCCGGCCCAGGGGACCGGCGGCGCTTCAGTGTGCCGTTGCTCAGCGCAGGGCCTTCCTCAGGCCCATGACACGCTCCACGATGACCACCACTGCCAGCGAAATCAGGATGAGGATCACTGACAGGGCCGCCACTGCGGCATCGGCGGAGTTTTCGATATAGCGGAGAACCTGTACCGGAAGGGTCGGCAGTCCCGACTCGGCTACAAACAGCGAGATCACCGCCTCGTCAAAGGACACGATGAACGCAATAACGCCTCCGGCGATCACCCCGGGTTGGATGATCGGCAGCGTCACGCGCCGGAATACCGTCCAGGATCCGGCGCCCAGGATCCGGGCGGCCGCTTCGCAGGACGTGTCGCTGGTAGCGAGGCTCATCAGCGTCGTTCTGACGACAAAGGGAAAGGTGATGGCCACGTGGCCAATGACAATGCCCGCGTAGGTGTTGGTCCGCCGCGGGGGGCGAACAGCAGGACCAGGCCCAGGGCGAGAACGATGCTCGGGATGAGCAGCGGAGACAGGAAGAAGGACTGTATTGCGCCCTTGACCCTGAACTCGAACCTGTCCAGCGCCAGCGCGGCCGGCACCCCGAGGACCAACACGATCAGTGTCACGATGGCGGCAACGATCAGGCTGACCTTCATGCCGTTCATGAAGGTGCTCTCGGCAGGACGCAATTCATACCACTTGAGGGTGAATCCCTCGGGCGGGAATGAGAGGTATTGGTTCGAGGCGAAAGAAATAATGAACACAATCAACAGCGGCGCCAGCAGGAAAACATACAGCAGGAATACGAGGATTCCGAATGCAGGCTTTCAGGCTTTGAATTTTGGTTTGAATGGGTGCGCCTCGCTTATCAGGAGCCTCCGATTTTCTTCGTGATGCGCTGGTAGACGGCGACGATTGCCCCGAAGAGAACCAGCAGGATGACGGACAGGGCGGCCGCGAACGGCCAGTTGAGCAGTCCGGCCGTCTGGTCGTAGATCTCGGTGGCGAGCACCTGGACGCTGCCGCCACCGAGAAGCCGTGGCGTAATGAAGGTGCTGATGGACAGGACGAAGACCATTAGGAAGGCGGTCAGAATGCCCGGCAGGCTCAGCGGCAGTGTCACCTTCGTGAAAATCTTGAACTTGCTGGCGCCCAAGGAACCAGCTGCTTCCTCCAGCTGCGGGCTGAGCCGGCCGAACCCGGAAATCATGGCCAGGATGGCATAGGGCATGAAGATCTCCACCAAACCGATGGTTACACCGGTCATGTTGTTGGTGAGCTTGAGTGCAACATCTATCAAGCCCAGACCCTGCAGGGACGAATTGACCAAACCGTTCGTGCCCAGGATCACCATCCATCCGTAAGTGGGCACCACCGCCGAGGTCAGCAGCGGAGCGATGGCGATGGCGATCAGCAGCCCCTTGAACCTGCTGGTGGTCCGTGCGAGGAACAAGGCGATGGGGTAGGAAATCAGCACGCAGAGAATGCCTACGACGACCCCCATCCGGAAGGTGTCCCGTGTGATGCGCCAGTAGTAGTGGTCGGTCAGCGGTTGGATGTAAGTGTCCAACGTGAACGTCTCGATTATGACGCCATCGGGAGCGCCCGCGTTGAAAGACATCCTGACCATGTATGCCAGCGGCAGGACGAAGCTCATCAGAAGGCCGAGGAGTGCAAGCAACAGAAGCGCAATATACGTGCGGCGGTCACGTGCCGCCTTGGCCTTCTCCAGTTCTCCGAGGGTGTGGCCCGAGCGAACTGCCTGCAGCTGCTGGGTCTGCGTGGCACTCATGTGGCCGGCCCCTTGGACGTGCCGGGGATGATGTAGGCGTCGGCAGCCTGCCAGGACAGATAGGCGGTGTCGCCGGGACGCGGCATGTCCGCGTTTGACGTAGTGAGCTGGGCGTGGAGGACCCGTTCCCTGGCACGGATGGCAATGCCCAGCGAGTCCCCTGTGTAGCTGACGCGCTCGATTGTTCCGGCAACGGAGTCTTCCCCGGCCGGGGAGCGGAGTGAGACCCGCAGTCGGTGCGGGCGGATGACCAGTTCATGCGTAGTCCCGGCAAGGCCCGGATGGCCTACTGCCTCGTACCGGCCCAGGCCTTCCACGTCCACTTTGTAGTAGCGTTCACCGTCAGCCGCAGGGCCGTTTTCCGCCAGAACATTCGCCGTGAGGAAGTTGGCCTGACCGATGAAGTTGGCCACGAAGCGGGTATTCGGCCGTTCGTAGACCTCCGTTGGTGATCCGAACTGTTCGATGAGTCCGCCGTTCATCACCGCGATGCGGTCTGCCATGTCCAGCGCTTCGTCCTGGAGCAGCAGCGTCGGTTCGACAACGAGCGCCCGTGCCAGCGCGATGCGCTGCTGCTGGCCTCCCGAGAGTTCCTTGACTTTCCTTTTTGTCAGGTGCCCGAGCTGGACCATCTCCAGGGCGCCGGCCACGCGCTTTGCCTGCTCCCTGGCGGGCACTTTCCGCATCTGGAGGCCGAAGGCCACGTTCTGGGCCACGTCCATGTGGGGAAAGAGCGCATAGGACTGGAAAACCACACCCATGCCCCGCTTGTTCACGGGTGTGTGATGTCCTTGCCGTCCACAATGATGGAGCCGGCGGTCGGATCCATCAGCCCCGCGACCATTCTCAGCGTGGTGGTCTTGCCACAGCCTGACGGGCCGAGCAGTGCCACGAGGTGGCCCTCCTCGACGCTCATGTTGAGGCGGTCAACAGTCGGTTCAAGGCCCGGGGCGTATCGTTTGGTGAGGTCGACAATCGACAACTTTTTGGAATTCACGGTGTTAGTTCTCCTGCGGCGGACGCGGTGAAAGGCGGGAGGTCAGTCGGTGATGATCTGGCGCTTCCAGATGTTGGTCCACTCGTCACGTACCGACGCCAGGAAAGAGACATCCAGCGGCAGGATGTTGAGCGAACCGTCGGTGGGAACCACCCGCGCTTTAACATCGGCCGGAAGGTCGGCGTTATCCACGGTCGGGGCGTAGAACAGCGCCTTGGCAAATGCCGTCTGGGCTTCAGCGGAGAGGGCGTAATCAATGAACGTCTGGGCCGCCGCGGAATGGGGGGCGTCCTTGATCAGGTTGACGGTGTTGATCTGATAGACCCTACCTTCCTGGGGAAAGTGACACCGATCTTCTTGTTGGTCTGGTCGCTGTAGTACTGGCCCCTGGCATTTTGGCCAAGACCCAGAACGGTCTCTCCCGCGATGATGTTCTGGTGCTCGTCGGGATTGGGGGAAAACGTCTGGACAGCAGGAGCGAGCTCCTTGAGCCTTGCAGCAGCAGCGTCGATTCCCTTCGTGTAATCCTCGCCCTGCATTTCGGTGGTGATGGCCGTCAGCGACACTCCGAGCAGGGACGGAGGGGCAACGACATTGATCTTCCCGGCATGGGACGGATCCCACAGAACGTTCCAGCTCTCGGGAGCCTCGGGGAACGTGGCCCTATCATAAATAAGGCCCACCGCATTGACCATGACGGCAGGACCATAGCCGTCCTTGTTCCTGAACTCTTCGGCGACATTGCCGAGGTTCGGAACCGCGGCCGAGTCCACCTTCTCAAAGAGTCCCTGGCTGTTGCCGCTCTCGGAAACGGAACTGTCCATAATGGCCACATCCGTGGCCGGATTGTTCTTCTGCCCTTGCAGCGCGCTCAGCATCTCCGCGGACGAGCGCTTCGACACGTAGTTGATCTTGATGTCCGGGTACTTGGCCTGGAACGGCTCGATAACTGCCGCCGTGTACTGGTCCTGCCAAACCTCCGAGTAGGCAATGAGGTTTACTTCGCCCGAGGTTGCCGAACCGGCCGCCTGGGAGCCCTGCCCGCTGGCGCAGCCGGAAAGGCCAAGAACCGATGCCGTCAAGGCTGCAGTGGCCGCAATTCCATACCTGAGGGAGAATCTCATAAGGCGCTCTTTTCTGAATGAACGGACCGGCTAATCCGCCGGAAGGGCCTCGTATTGTTGGCCCGGGAATCTTCAAAATGGCTGGGTGACTATTGCGTCCGGATTTTCGCCTACTGCTGGACTGGGGTTCCCATTCAGAAGACCTTTGGATCTCGACCTACTGGAACTACCCATGCAGTAGTGTCCAGGACCTCAAAATTATCGAGGAGACCCCCGTCACACAGAGACAGGCTTTGTGTCCCTACATAGAATTTTGTTATGACAGGCCGTACTGTGTGGGTCGGGAAAGGTGGAGGCCATGGACACGCGAAAGCTTGCATACTTCGTGAAGATCGTCGATGCAGGGAGCATCACGAAGGCTGCCACCGCACTCCATGTGGCACAGCCGGCACTGAGCCAGCAGGTTTCGGCCCTGGAGAAAGACCTCAAGCAGAGGCTGCTCATCCGCAGCAAACAGGGCGTGGAGCCCACCGCCGCGGGCCATACCCTGTACCGCCATGCACAGTCGATTCTTCGCCTGGTCGAACAGGCGCGGCAGGACGTGGCGGCGTCGGGTGCTGCCCCGTCCGGACACGTGTCCATTGCGATAGCCCCCTACAGCATGGCTTCGAGCCTGGCACCCAGGATCATCAGGGAGGTGGGCCGCAAGTATCCGGACATCGTCCTGCACCTGACGGAAATTTTCGGTGGGGTCCTCAGCGAATCGATCAAGAACGGCAAACTCGACATGGCCCTGATCTACGAACCGGGAGCGATCCGCGGTGTTCGGTTCACAACCATGATCGTGGAGGACCTGCACCTGGTCACCAACCCCGACGTCCAGATCGGCGACGGGGAGACGGTCACGTTGAAGGAAGCGGCCTCGCTGGGCCTGTTCCTCCCGGAGCGGATCCACACACTCCGCCAGATTGTCGAGAAGGGCTTTCAGGACTGTGGTCTGAAGCTGAAGCTCGTGGGAGAGGTGGAGTCCACTCCCTCCCTGCTCCGCCTGATCAGGGAGAACCTGGGGGCAACGTTTCTGCCTAAGTCAGCGGCCGACGCGCTCTTCCCGAACGAAGACTTCAAGGTGCTCAGGGTCGTTGAACCTGCCTTGCAGAGCAAGATCGCCCTGTGCACGCCCGATCACGAACCGCTCTCGGAAGCCGCTTCGGCAGTGCTCATCCTGATGCGGGAGATGATCCAGGACCAGCTGGTCACCCAGTACGGAACCGGTCCGGCATAGCCCCGCCGCACCGACGGTATCCATAGATTTGGCTTATCGTGCCAACCGACTTTGGTCTTATTCAAGGCTCAGCCTAATGCCTACCATCGAAGTATCGAATCAATCCGCAGTTCCACCCCCGCGGTGACGGCAGAAGGAAAGCCCAAGTGGAAAAAACCAGACAATCGAGTTGGCGCCTGAATGATTCGCGGGGGCCCCGCACTGCGCGAACAGGATTCCATTGTCCCGTGAATGGGCTTTGGCGGCCTGCCGGTTCTGATGCAGAACCCTTGTTTATTTTTGAGGGAAGCCTAATGCCGACCTACGCCGGCGGCAGCGCTGAGTGGACACTGGTGGATCCAGGGAACAGGTCTACTCCGGCAGCCACGTAGCAGCAAGTGGATGACCGGCGAGGGCAGCTTGGCGCAGTAAGGCGCCCTCCCCGGTTATCCACCCCATATGCGGGTTCAGCTGCTGCCAGAGCGGTTCCAGGTGCGTACTACCTTCCGGCCGGTGCCGTTCCTTCCCCGTCACCCGCTATCTCCATCATTGGAGAAAAGTTGTTCACTATATTTTCCACTATTCACTATGATGGACAAATGATTATAGATTCACTGACCGTGGCCATTGCAGTCCCACTCGAAGCCGAGCATGTGGACCGGATACGGGAGGTCGACCCCGGCATCAACGTCATCTACGAGCCCGACCTCCTGCCGCCCGAGCGCTTCCCGGCCGACCACACCGGCGACCCGGCCTTCCGCCGCACTGCGGAGCAGGAGGAACTCTACTGGAAGCTGCTGAATTCCGCAGACATCCTCTACGGCTTCCCGAACGAGTCCGCCGCCGGATTCGCCCGCACCGTCGCGGAGAATCCCCGCCTGCGCTGGGTGCATGCCATGGCTGCCGGCGCCGGTGGTGCGGTGAAGGCCTCGGGTGTCTCCCGTGAGGACCTCGAGCGAGTGGCCGTGACGACCTCCTCGGGCGTTCATGCCCTGCCCCTGGCCGAGTTCGCCATCATGGGCGTGCTCAACGGTTTCAAGCGCACCGCTGAAATGGCGCGGGACCAGCAGGCCCGGCACTGGCCTGAACTGCGCACCCCGACACGGCTGGCCGCCGGCTCCCGCCTGGTAGTGGCCGGCCTGGGTGAAATCGGCCTCGAGACGGCCCGGCTGGCACGCGCCCTCGGCATGAGCGTCTGCGGAACCAAGCGCAGCACCGGGCCGATCGAGGGCATCGAGCGGGTCGCCAAAAGCGAGGCCCTGCCCGAGCTCGTCTCCAGCGCCGACGCCCTGGTTAACACCCTGCCCGGCACCCCCTACACGGACAAGCTCATTGGTCGCGCGGTATTCGACGCCATGCGGCCGGGGACCGTTCTGGTGAACGTGGGCCGTGGAACGGTCGTGGACGAGGAAGCCCTCCTGGAGGCCCTGGAGTCCGGCCAGGTCGGATACGCCTGCCTGGACGTCTTCGCTGTGGAACCCCTGCCAGCTGACAGCGCTCTCTGGAGCCACCCCCGCGTCATGGTCTCCCCGCACACCTCGGCTCTAAGCCGTGACGAAAACCGCCTCATCGCCGAGCGTTTCCGGGACAACCTAAGGCGTTTCCTCGCCGGCGAGGACCTGCCGCACCGTGTGGATCCGGTCCACTTCTACTGAGTCCACCCCTGAGGACAACAGGGCGCCTGCCGGGGTGCCCTGTTGTCCTCCTCAATGCCATACGTGTTCGCTGCGTGCCACCCGCCGGACGCCAGAGGGTGGCACGCGTTGAGCGTTCGGGGCCGGAGCCTTCGTTGAGGCGGCGAGGTTGCGGCCGCAGGTCTCGTGGATCGCGGTATCGATCACAGCCGAGGCATCCATAGCTGTTTGAACAGTTATCAGCCTCACCATCCCCTGGTCAGCCCATAGGATTGCCCACTGCCCGCGCGAGCTCCCTAAGTTCCCGCACCATGGACTCCTGCTGTTCCTTGGTGAAAGTGGCCTTCAGGGCCGTCACCGAGACACCGAGGTTGGGGCCGTGCGCGCCCCGCGTGGGTACAGGGACGGCCAGGCACACCACGCCGACCGTGGACTCCTCGTCCTCGAAGGCATAACCCTCGGACTGGATCCGGCGCAGCTGTTCCTTCAACTCCCGGCCCGTGCGGATCGAGTTGGGCGTCATGACGGGCAGCTCTGCCTCATCGGGGAACATCTCGGCCCAATCGTGCTCGTGCAGACGCGCCAGCAGTGCCTTGCCGACGGCACAAAGCGATGCGGGCATCTTGTCGCCGATGTTTGATGTCAGACGCACGGCAGGATGTCCCTCGTAGCGCGCCAAGTAGATAACATGATCCCCGTCCAGCATGGCAATTCGCACGGTCTCGTGCGAGAGCGTGGGAGCCTCCTCGCAGAAGCGGTAGAACTCCTGGACCTCATCCCGCCGGCTCAGATAGGCGGCCCCCAGCTCCACAAGCTTGCGCCCCAGGGAAAAATCGGACCCCTGCCGTGTAATAAGCCGAGCGTCCTCGAGCGCCTGCAGCAGGTTCGAGGTGGAGGACTTAGGAATGCCCAGGGCCCGCGCAAGGTCGCTCAGCGTGGCGCGGCCGTTTGGGGAAGCGGCAAGGACATCAAGGACGGCTGCCGCCCGGGTCACAGCCGGGGCGGGCGAGGATGTCTGGACAGACCCCCCTGAGGTGGCAGCCAGGTTGGAGGCCATCATGCTCCCTTGCTCGGGTTCAAGGTACTGAACATCAACCATACTGACTCTCCTATAGAAGGTTTGAAAACCGCTTAGGGCAGGGCCCGGATCAGCCCATTCAGCTGCGCGACGCACGGAAGAGGCAGCCCCGGTCTTCGCAGGTTGCGATGACCGCCGCCGTGCCGGGCTTGGGGTGGGTAGTGAGCTAGTAGGACTTGGGGCTGCCCGTCGGATCGGCCCATGCTGATAGCAGCGTACCCATCCAATTTCGGCCTATACGCCAGGATGGAAGCAGTCATCGCCCTCGGCCTGCTGAATGGTTCGTACACGCGGTGTCTGAGGCCTTGGCAGGCGCGGACAAACTACCCCGCCGTAAGGATTCATCTGGGACCAGTCCGCTGTCATGCAGGAGGGCCGGCAACTGAGTTATGAGCTTCGCCGTCGCTATGTTGCCGTGCGTCAGGAAAGCGGTTGCTTCCTCTCGCTCGTTTCGGACATCCGCGAGATGTGTGATCAGCCGAGCAGGCCCTCGGTAATGACCTCGCCAAATACTTCGTCCGGGTCCAGCCGGCGCAGTTCCTCGGCCAGGCACTCGGCC
>NZ_JBHTML010000101.1:0-14347 GCF_042679445.1 Arthrobacter sp. GCM10027362 | reverse complement strand
CCCTTCTCCACGGCGTTGCGGGCCAGCAGTGCGGCCGCGAGCATCACCGAGGGGTTGGAGGTGTTGGTGCAGGAGGTAATCGACGCGATCGAGACCGCGCCGTGGTCCAGCACGAATTCGCGCCCGTCGGCCATCTTCACCGGCACCGGCTTGCTCGGCCGGCCGTCCGCGTTGGTAGCAGCGGAGTGGCGCACGGTGGAGGTCATGGCCGGAGCGTCGGAAGCCGGGAAGGTCTCCTCCAGCGCCTCGTCCAGGGCATCCTCGGCGGCCGCCTTGACGTAGCTGCCCAGATCCTTGCGGAACTGTTCCTTGGCCTGGGCCAGCTCGATGCGGTCCTGCGGACGCTTCGGGCCGGCGATGGAGGGAACCACGGTGGACAGGTCCAGCTCCAGGTACTCGGAGAAGCGCAGTTCGCGGGCCGGGTCGTGCCAGAGGCCCTGCTCCTTGGTGTAGGCCTCGACCAGGGCGATGTTCTCCTCGGAACGGCCGGTCAGGCGCAGGTAGTCCAGGGTCACGTCGTCGATCGGGAACATGGCGGCGGTGGAACCGAATTCCGGGCTCATGTTGCCGATGGTGGCGCGGTTGGCCAGCGGCACCTGGGCCACGCCCTCGCCGTAGAACTCCACGAACTTGCCCACGACGCCGTGCTTGCGCAGCATCTCGGTGATGGTCAGCACCACGTCGGTGGCAGTCGCGCCGGCGGGAATGGAACCGGTGAGCTTGAAGCCGACCACGCGCGGGATCAGCATGGAGACCGGCTGGCCGAGCATGGCCGCCTCGGCCTCGATGCCGCCGACGCCCCAGCCGAGCACGCCCAGGCCGTTGACCATCGTGGTGTGCGAGTCGGTGCCCACGCAGGTATCCGGGTAGGCGCGCAGCCGGCCCTCCACCTCACGGGTCATCACGGTGCGGGCCAGGTACTCGATGTTTACCTGGTGCACGATGCCGGTGCCCGGCGGCACGACCTTGAAGTCGTCGAATGCGGTCTGGCCCCAGCGCAGGAACTGGTACCGTTCCCCGTTGCGCTGGTATTCGATTTCCATGTTGCGCTCGAGTGCGCCGGCGTTGCCGAAGACGTCGATCTGCACCGAGTGGTCGATGACCAGCTCGGCCGGCGCCAGCGGGTTTACGCGCTTGGGGTCGCCGCCGAGGTCCTTGACCGCCTCGCGCATGGTGGCCAGGTCCACCACGCAGGGCACGCCGGTGAAGTCCTGCATGATCACCCGGGCCGGGGTGAACTGGATTTCGGTGTCCGGCTGGGCCTCCGGGTCCCAGCCGGCCAGCGCGCGGACATGCTCCGCGGTGATGTTTGCCCCGTCCTCGGTGCGGAGCAGGTTCTCCAGCAGGACCTTGAGGCTGAACGGAAGGCTCTGTGCGCCTTCGACGGAATTCAGCCGGAAAATTTCGTATTCGGTGCCGCCGACGTTCAGGACGCCTTTGGAACCGAAGCTGTCCACATTACTCATAACAGGACTCCTCTCGCCACACTTCATCTTTGTCCGGGCATAATGCACCCGCTAGTTAGGCATTCCTAACTATGACGCCTCGTCAGAGGAGGCCCGCCGCGGCGCTTCGCGCAGCCTGCGGCAGGCCGATACCGCCGCTGCCCGGCCGTGCCGGTTCATGCGCAGCGGGCACGCCCGAACCACTCCAACCCATCCTAACGGCGGGCGGTGGCCGGAAGCCGGAGGCTGGCAAACGATTCCATGTGGTGCGTATGCGGGTACAGGTCGAACACGCGCAGCGTCTCCAGTTCCCAGCCCAGGGACAGGAAGTACCCGAGGTCCCGGGCGAAGGAGGCCGGATCGCAGGCGACGTAGCCGACCACGCGCGGGCGCAGTTCGTCCACCTGCCGGACCACCGCCCGGCCGGCCCCGGCCCGCGGCGGGTCCAGCACCACTGCGTCCAGGCCCGATCCGGACCGGCCCCGGCGCGGCGGGAACCGCGAGCGCAGCACCCGGTCCACCTTGCCCTGGACAATCTCCACCTGTGGGGCGGCGTGCAGGTTCTTGCGCGCGTCCCGGCTGGTGCCGGGGGCACCTTCCACGGAGAGCACCCGGCCGCCCTCCCCCACCGCCGCGGCCAGCGGCGCGGTGAACAGCCCGGCCCCGGCGTAGAGGTCCGCCGCCTGCCCGCCTGGTTCCGGCCGCACGCCGTCGAGCACGGCCCGGGTGAGGATTTCCGGTGCCTGCCGGTGGATCTGCCAGAACCCGTCGCCGCTGACCCGGAATTCGTGGGCGCCGCAGCTTTCGAGCACCCAGGTCCGGCCGCGCAGCCGCGTCAGCCGCGCCGGTTCGGGTTCCCAGGCCGCCACCGACACCGTCTGGTTCGGGGCGATTGCCGCGGCCACGGCGGCGAGCCGGCGCGGCGTGGTGCCCGTTTCCGGGATCAGCAGCACCAGCGGCGTGCTGCCGTTCGCCGGCGCCGCAACCTCCACCCGGGCCACCCCGGCCAGATCCACCTCCCAGAGCTTCAGCGCATTGATGGCGTCCACGGCCAGCGGCATCTGCCGCACCGGGATCAGCTCCTCGGAGCGGTGCGCGTGCATGGCCAGGCGCCCGGCCGCGTCCACCGCAAAGCCGGCCCGCGTGCGCCAGCCGAGTCCGCCGTCGTGTTCTTCCTGCGCCGGTTCCACCGTGACGGCGCGCTCGACGCCGGCCAGGCGCCGCAGCTGCTCGCTGAAGACAGCGGCCTTGATCCGGCGCTGCTCATCCAGCGCGATGTGCCCGAACTCCGCGCCGCCCACCGGTGCCCGCCCGGCCCCGGCCGCCAGCAGCGCATCTGCAGGCTGCCACGGGTGCGCCACCCGGTGCCCGGAGGGCTCGAGCACCCGGACGGTGTCCGCGCGCCAAAAGCCGGCGTCCGCGCCGCCGTCCGTGACCCGGGCCAGCACCCGCTCGCCCGGCAGCGCATGGCGGACGAAGACCACCCGGCCCTCGTGCCGGGCCACGAAATGCCCGCCGTGCGCGGGGTTGCCGACGGTCAGCTCGAGCAGCTGTCCCCGGGTGTCCGGCGTGGTGGTTGTCGGTTCTGCCATTCAGCTAAGCTCCTGGTATCTGCGGACGGCGTCGGAGGAGGC
This sequence comes from Arthrobacter sp. GCM10027362, assembly GCF_042679445.1. Lineage (NCBI taxonomy): Bacteria > Bacillati > Actinomycetota > Actinomycetes > Micrococcales > Micrococcaceae > Arthrobacter > Arthrobacter sp. GCM10027362. Next base: position 11,268 of record NZ_JBHTML010000101.1, on the reverse strand, counting down.
CAGCTGCCACGGCACGCTGGCCACCATCACGCCCGGTTCGAAGTGCAGGCGGGTCTTGATCCGCAGCGCGGTCTGGTTGTGCACCAACTGCTCCCACCAGCGGCCCACCACGTATTCGGGGATGTAGACCACCACCAGATCGCGCGGGGACTCCCTGCGGATGTTCTTGATGTAGTCCAGGATCGGCGTCGTGGTCTCCCGGTACGGCGAGGCCAGCACCGTGATGGGCACCGGGATCTTCAGCCGCTCCCAGTCCGCCAGCGTGGCCGCCGTCTCCGCCGGATCGATGTCCACCACCACGGCGTCCAGCCGCGAGGGGCGCGAGGCGCGCGCGAAGGCCAGTGCCCGCAGCACCGGCTTGCGCACGTGCGAGACGAGGATGACCGCGTGCACCCGGGAGGGCAGCGCGGTGGCCGGATGCTCCGGGTCCACGGCCAGTTCCCGGCTGAGCCGCTCGTAGTGGCGGTTGATGCTGTACATGGCCAGCGACAGCACCGCGATGCCGAGCACTACCAGCCAGGCGCCGAAGACGAACTTGCTGGCCAGCACCACCACCAGCATGGTGGCGGTGAACACGAAGCCGATGAGGTTGACCAGCCGGGACCTTCCCATCCGGTAGCGCACCCGGCGGTGCGGCGTGGCGCGCATCTGGCGTCCCCAGTGCCGGATCATGCCCAGCTGGCTGATCGTGAAGGAGACGAAGACCCCCACCACGTACAGCTGGATCAGCCGGGTGACATCCGCGCGGAAGAGCAGCACCAGGACCAGGGCGGCCCCGGCCAGGGTCAGCACGCCGTTGCTGTAGCCGAGCCGGTCCCCGCGGGTGCGCAGCTGCCGGGGCAGGAATCCGTCGGTGGCCAGGATCGAGGCCAGGGCGGGGAAGGACCCGAAGGCCATGTGGCCGGCCAGCGCCAGCACCAGCACCGTGGCCGCCAGGACCAGGTAGAAGAGCGGATGGCCGGGGCTGAAGACGGTGCCGGCCAGCTGGCTGAGCACGGGCATCTGGAAGTAGTCCGCCGGCACCGGAGCGCCGTCCAGCCGCAGCTGCTCGGCCGGCGACTGCACCACCTGCACCCGCGTGAGCCGGGCCAGGTAGAGCACGGACATGGTCATTACGGCGGCGGCCAGGCCGAGCGCCACCAGCGTGGCGGCGGCGTTCTTCGCCCGGGGCGGCTGGAAGGAGGAAACGTTGCTCGCCGGGGTCTCCACACCGGTCAGTGCCGCCGCCCCGGTGGAGAAGGCCCGCAGCACCAGCAGTGCCCCGGCGATGCCGGCGAGCCCGGCCTCCAGCCCGGGCTCGGGCACGATCTCGAATTCGGCGCTCGGGGCCAGGCGCAGGCTGCCGGTCAGGCCCTGGATGAATCCGACGGCGCACATCAGCAGCACGGCCGCCATAAAGACATAGGTGGGAGCAGCGACGCCGCGCCCGCTTTGGCGCACCCCGCGCAGGCTCATCAGGGCCAGGATTCCGACGCCGGCGGCGGCCACCGCCGGCTGCCAGCCGTGCAGCGCGGGGACCGCGGAGGCCACGTAGTGTGCGGCCGAGGACATGGACACCGCCACGGTCAGCACGTAGTCCAGCATCAGGGCCGAGCCGACCACGATCCCGGCCGGCTTGCCCAGGTTCTCCGTGGCGATCTGGTAGTCCCCGCCGGACGAATAGGCATGCACGCTCTGCCGGTAGGAGGCCACGATCACCAGCAGGACCACGATGACGGCCAGCCCGACCCAGGGCGAGAGCGCCAGCGCGGCGACACCGGCCAAGGCCAGGGTGAGCAGGATCTCGTCGGGCGAATAGGCCACCGAGGAGAGCGCACTGGCCGAGAAGAGCCCGAACGCCTCCCGTTTGGGCAACGACTGCGGCTTCAGCCGCTCGCTGCGGAACGGCCTGCCCACAAGCAGCCGCTTGAGCGCATCAAGAAATGCCAGCACGTCCGGTACTCCCCTGCCCGGGCGGCCGGCCGGCCGGGCGCGCTTGTGCGTACGTCTTCATCAGGATTCGAGTCTAGCGTTCGCCGCCTCCCCGCGGGCACACCGGCCAACAGGCCGGGTATCGCGGGACACCGCAGGGGATATTGTTGCTTGTGTAGGCAGAATAACGGCTGAAGCGGTGCGGAGGAACAGTCGCCGATGGCGCACTTTGTGATCATGGGATGCGGGCGCGTGGGCGTCATGCTGGCCCACACGCTGGACGATTCGGGCCACAGCGTGGCCGTCATCGACCAGGACGACCGTGCTTTCCGCCGGCTGCGCAGCGGCTTTTCGGGACGGAAGGTCACCGGCGTCGGCTTCGACCGGGACACGCTCCGGCACGCCGACATCGAGCACGCCTATGCCTTTGCCGCCGTCTCCAGCGGCGACAACTCCAATATCCTGGCCACCCGCGTGGCCCGCGAAACCTTCCATGTTCCCCACGTGGTCGCGCGGATCTACGATCCCGGCCGGGCCGAAATCTACCAGCGCCTGGGCATTCCCACGGTGGCGGCCGTGCGCTGGAGCGCGGACCAGGTGCTGCGCCGGATCCTGCCCGAGCAAAGCATCAACGGGGACTTCCGGGAGGCTTCCGGACGGCTGATCCTGGGCGAAGTCTCGCTGCACCAAGGCTGGGTAGGGCACAACTTCGCCGAGGTCGAGGCCGCCTCGGGCGTGCGGGTTGCCTACCTGACCCGCTTCGGCGAGGGGATGCTGCCGACCCCGGATACCCGCTACCAGCAGGGCGACATCGTCCACGCCATGATGTACGTGGACAACACCGCAGAAATCAGCCGCGTGCTGGCCAAACCGCCGGCCAAGGAGTCCGAATGAAAGTTGTCATCGCCGGTGCCGGCAGCGTGGGGTCCTCCATTGCCCGGGAACTGCTCTCCAACAACCACGAGATCCTGCTCATCGATGAAAAGCCGGAGGTGATCGGCCGCAGCGGGCTCAAGGGCGCCCGCTGGCTGATCGGCGACGCCTGCGAAATAACCACGCTGCGGGAGGCCAGGCTCGAGGAGGCCGACGTCGTCGTCTCCGCCACCGGGGACGACAAGGTCAACCTTGTGGTCTCGCTGCTGGCCAAGAGCGAATTCGGCGTGGCCCGTACGGTGGGCCGGGTGAACAACCCGAAGAACGACTGGATGTTCGACGATTCCTGGGGGGTGGACGTGGCCGTGAACACCCCGCGGCTGATGACCGCGCTGGTGGAAGAGGCCGTGGAAATCGGGGACGTGGTGCGGCTGCTGACGCTGCAGACCGGGGTGTCCTCGCTGGTCGAATTCACCGTGCCGCAGGATTCGGCGCTGATCGGGCGCACCCTGGGCTCCATCGACTGGCCGCACGACAGCACTGTGGTGGCGATCCTGCGCGATGATGCGCCGATCACACCCAGTCCGGACGATGTCATCGAGGCCCGGGACGAACTGTTCTTCATTACGACCATCGCGGCCGAGGACGAGCTACGCCTGGTCCTGGCCCCCCGGACCGGGAACGGCTCCCCCGGCACTCCCGTTGCCGGTCCCGCCGTTGCCGGCGAGGGTCCCCGCGGGGCGTGAGACGAGCCAGGCCAGCCACAGCCCGAGCGCATACAGCGGCAGGCCCATGATCAGGCGCGTGGTGCCCAGGGCCACCACGTTGTCGGACAGATACAGCGGCACCTGGACGACGAGCCGCAGTGCCAGCACTGCGACCAGGATCCAGGTCGCCACGCTGTAGCGGCGGATCCGGCGGCGGTCCCGGCGCCAGTCCAGCCCCTCGCCGCGGACGAAGCCGAAAAGCAGGCCGGCGAACGGCCACCTGACGAAGACCGAGACGGCCATCGCGGCGATGTAAGCGGCATTGGTGAAGAAACCCCAGAGGAAGTAGTCCTTGGGCTGACCGGTACTGTTGGCCACGAAGGCGCAGATGGCCACGCCCACCAGTCCGGAGAAGGCCTGGGCGGCTGTGCCGCGCTGGATCAGCCTGACGAGGGTGAAGACCGCCGCCACGGCCAGCGAGCCAATCAGTGCCGGAGCCAGCCGGCCCGCGGCAGTGAAGACCACGAGGAACACCAGCCCCGGCAGGATGCTTTCGGCCAGGCCACGGACGCCGCCGATGGACTGCAGGACATCGATCCTGCCGTCCTCGCTGCGGCTGACTCCCGCCTTGGCCGCGTAGGTGCCGGCCAGTTCGCCCAGCGAGGGCTGGCCGGCCTCGGGGTCTTCGCCGGTGTCCCGGCGGGGTTCTTCTGCCATAATCTAGGCCTCCGTGGGGCTGAGGATCTCATAACGCGGGTTGTACATGGTCGGCATGCCCTCCACCGGGAACACCATGCCTTCGAAACCCAGCCGGATGCCGGCTTCGATGCCCGGCACCCGGTGCTGGCCCAGCCAGACCAGCCGAATCCGGGCGGTACCGTGGCGGTTCGGGCCCTCCCCGGTCACCACGGCGGAGAATTTCGGGGCGCCGCCGGCCGGCATGATCGTGATGGCGTCTACGTAGCCGCTGGAGGCGACCCGCCCCCGAACCGGCAGGTGCGCCAAGTCCACGCGCCCGGCCGGACGGCCGGTCCCGGGGTGGCGCAGGGGTTCAGCCAATCTCGGTGATTTCCGGTCCCCGCTCCGGTGCCGCCAGGCCGGGGGCCGGGGGCCGTTCGCGGGTCGCGCCCTTGGGCAGCCGCAGCGTGAGCAGGTCGCGCGGGGGCATCGGCGCGTCCCCGCGGACCACCACGGTGGAGCGGAACAGCTCTTCCAGCACCGTCGCCTGTCCGCGGTCCAGCGCTGCCGGTCCGCCGATGACCCCGCGCAGGAACCAGCGCGGTCCGTCCACGCCCAGGAAGCGTGCCACCCGGTATCCCCGCTGCCCGTCCGGCAGCTGCACCGGCAGCCGGGCGATCACCTCGGTCCCGAGCGGACCCTCGATTTCCTCGACGGTGCCGCCCTCCGATCCGACGGAGGAACCGATCTGCCCGCGGATCTCGTCCCACAGGCCTTCGGATTTTGGCGCGGCGAATGCCTGCATCTGCAGGCTCGAGCCGCCGTAGTCAAGGGTCACCGCCACCACGCGCTGGGTGCTTTCCTCGACCTCCACCCGCAGCTGCAGGCCCTCGCGCGGCATGATCCGCAGGGCGCCCAAGTCCAGGTAGCCGTCCGCGGAGGGCTTCTCGGACCCGTCGAACGGGCCGTTGCGGCGCAGGCCCTCGACGACGGGCTCCTCCGGGGCTGCTTCGGGGCCGCGGGCCTCGCTGTCCTCCGCCTCCGGCAGGCTCCTGTTCTTCTTCCGGCGGCCAAAAACCATAGTGGGTCCCTCTCTCCGGTTCCTCACCGGTCTGCTCAAGTGTCCGTGGCGGGCCGGGGCGGGACGCCGTATCCGCCGGTGGAGCCGAAGCCGCCCTCGCCGCGCACGGAGTCCGGCAGGTCCTCCACCAGCTGGAAGGCGGCGGTTTCCACGCGCTGGATAACCAGCTGCGCGATCCGGTCCCCGCGTCGGAAGGTGAGGGTCTCGGAGCTGTCCGTATTAAGCAGCGTCACGGCAATTTCCCCGCGGTAGCCCGCGTCCACCGTTCCCGGCGCGTTCACGATCGTCAGTCCGTGCTTCGTCGCCAGCCCGGACCGGGGATGGATCAGGGCCACATACCCGGGCGGCAGGGCCAGGGAAACCCCGGTAGGGACCAGGATGCGCTCTCCCGGGCCCAGGCGGAAATCGATCCGGGTGCGCAGGTCCGCGCCGGCGTCGCCGGGGTGCGCATAGGCCGGCGGTTCCAGGCCGTCGTCGAGCATTTTCAGCTTGACGTTGAGCGTGGGCTGTACTTGTTGCACGTCTGTTGTCGTTTCCGTTCGTGTTTTCGCGCTGCACGGGCGGATTTACCCGCACATCACTCTAGCGCGTTTGCCCGGCGCCTCCTACGAAGATGAAATGCCCCCGAAAAGGTGGAAAGCTGAAAGCTATGAGCGCACAACCAGCCCCCGCCGCCGACGGCGCGGCCACCGGACCGGCCGATCCCGTCCTCTTCGAGGAACGGCTCTGGCCCTCGGCCTGGATCTGGACCGTGGCCGCCGGCGTCTCCGCCGCCGCCATCCTGGTCTTCGCGCCCATCGACCTGCTGATCGGCTATGTGGCCGCCGGCGTCCTTGCCGTCATCCTCGCCGTGCTGCTGATCGCCTCGACGCCGCGGCTGATTGTCACCGCCCGGGAACTCCAGGTGGGACGGGCCCGGATCGAGCGGCGCTACATCGGCGCCGTCGAGGCCTTCCGCGGCGAGGATGCCACGCGCCAGCGCGGCCCGGAACTCAACGGCACCGCCTACCTGTGCATTCGCGGGTGGATCGACCCGGTGGTCAGGATCGAAATCACCGACGAGGCGGACCTGACCCCCTACTGGCTGACCTCGACGAGGCGGCCGGCACAGCTCGTCGCCGCACTGGCCGCTCCGGCACGTTCCTGACCCCGTCCGGCGGGTCCCCGTCGCTTACTCCTTCCCTTACAAGGCTTTACTTAGGCTGCTACCCCTCGCAGTCCTTGCAGTACAGCAGGCCGTCCTTCTCCCTGGCCACCTGTGAGCGGTGGCGCACCAGGAAACAGGAGGCGCAGGTGAACTCGTCGGCCTGGGCGGGCAGGACGCGGACCATCAGTTCCTCGCCGGAAAGGTCAGCGCCGGGCAGCTCGAAGCCTTCGGCCGCTTCCGCCTCATCCTCGTCTACGACGGCAGACTGTTTGCTGGAACGGTGGGTCTTCAGTTCCTCGATCGATTCCTCATTGAGGTCTTCTTCAGTCTTACGCGGCGCATCGTAGTCAGTCGCCATAATTGTTTGTTCACGCTCCGGTCGTTCGCAGTTATGAAGCAGTACTGCTCCGCATGACCCGCCGCCCGCCGGCCGTCCCCGGCGCAGCCGCGCAGATCTGTCACAACACAACGTCCTGATGCCCGATTTTGTGCCCGTAACGCGAAGATTGTGGCGTATCGGGGACGCCAATGCCAAACCGCCGGCCCGATCCGCGGCCCGGACGGCTTTATCTGCGCGCCACACCGCCGGAAAGCGTAGGAAATAGCCCCCTTCGGTGGCAGAGTTTCAGGCAGGAATTGTCGTTCAGTGGAGGGTTTTCATGCAAGATCTGCGGCTGGTGGGTGTCCATGAGGATGGTGAACATCTGCTGTTGAGCGGTGGAAGCGGAGCCACCTACCGGCTGGCCATTGACGAGGCCCTCCGCGCCGCGGCCCGGCCGGCCCCGCGGGTGCAGGCGGCCGGAACGGAGGCCGAGACGGCCCTGCCACCGCGCGAAATCCAGGCCCGCATCCGGGCCGGCGCCACCGTTGAGGAAGTCGCGGCCGAGTCCGGCGAGGAGCTGGAACGGATCCTGCGCTTCGAGGGCCCGGTGCGGGCCGAACGCGACTACATGGCCAGCCTGGCCCGGCAGGTCGAGGTCTCGTCCGCGCTGCCGGCCGCGGACGGCGGCCGCCCGGCGTTCGACGACGACCCGGCCACCCTGGGCGATATGGTCAACCACCGGCTGCGGGACTTCGGGATCGACCCGGCCACCCTGGCTTGGGACGCGTGGCGCCTGCCCGACGGAGAGTGGGAAGTGGTGGCCGCCTTCACCCTGCCGGCGGACGGCACCCCGACGGTCGGGGAGGAACCGCCTGCCCGCTGGATCTACAGCCCCACCCGCAAGACCATCCGCAATGCCAACCGCTGGGCCCAGCAGCTGAGCGAACTGGAGCCGGTGGACGGCGCGGTGCCCGCGCGCCGGCTGACCGCCGTGGCGGACCGGGTCTTCGATTTCGAGGCCGAGGGCGCGGACGAACCGCCCGCCGGCCCGGAGCAGGACACTGAGGACCGGGAGGCCGCGGACAATCTGCTCGAGGTGCTGCGCTCCCGGCGGGGGCACCGGCTGGGGGTGGACGAGGAGGCCGATGACGCGCTCGCCCTGATGCTCAACCGCGGCCATATTCCCGCGGCCCATCCGCGCGGTGTGCCCTCGGACGCCCACCCCTCCACCGGCGAACTGCCCGCTCCGGGCAGCAGGTCCGGGCACGACGACGCCGCGCGGCCGCCATTCTTCCCGCCGCTGAGCCTGGCCCCCGTGCACGGCACCCCGGCGGGCCCGCTGCAGCTGCACGGCGGCGTCAGTACCATGACACGCGAGATTACGCTCTCGGGCGAACCGCACACCGCCCCGGTACCGGCGGCCGAGGACGACCCGGCCCCCGCCGGTGAGGATAACGGGCCCGGCCAGCCGGAAGACCAGGACGCACCCTCGGACCCGGCCCCGGCGGAGGAGGTCCCGCCGTCCGCAGAGCCGGCCGAGCCCGCCCAGCGCGACGAGCCCCCGGTCAAACGTTCCGTCAAGCCCAAGCGTTCCTCCATCCCAAGCTGGGACGAGATCGTCTTCGGCACCAAGAGCGAATAGCGGGCGGCCGGCACCGGCTCAGTGCCGCCGTCGCCGGCCGCCCGCCTTCCGGCCCGTCTTGGTGCCCACCATGTGGCCGCTGGAACCGGTCCCGCCTGCGGAGGTATGGGCCAGGGTCAGCAACGGCACTTCCCGCTCGGCACGGGTCAGCGAACCGTGCTGCCCAACCTGTTCCAGTGCCGAGGACGCCACCCTGCGCAGGTCGTAGAGCGCGATCGGCTCGCGCGCGGCGACCAGCACGTCCCCGATCCGCGGCAGCACCTCCGGCTCCACCCGGCCGAAGAGCCCGTGCGCAACGGCCTCATCCCGGGTCAGCACCCAGGCCTGCCGGCCGTACGCCTGCCGCCAGGTCTGGATCAGCGCTTCCCGATGCTCCGCGGTGGCGTCCGGCTCGAAGTACAGGTGCACCATCCGCGGCTCCCCCGCCGTGTGGCGCACCCCTGCGGTCAGGGCCGGATCCGCCGAGTAGTCGATCCGGTGCTCCGGCGCCACGTCCAGCATGCCGTGGTCGGCGGTCAGCAGCAGCAGCGTGTCCGCCGGCAGGTTGGCGGCCAGCCGGCGCATGCCCGAGTCCAGTTCCTCCAACGCGTTCCCCCACTGCATCGAGCCGCAGCCGTAGCGGTGCCCGGCCTTGTCCAGTTCGTTGAAGTACAGGTACATCAGCATCTGGTCCTGGCCGGCCAGGTGCTCGGCGGCCGCGCGGGTGCGGGCGTGGCCGGTGCCGGCGGGGACGAAGGAGCCCCCGCGCAGTGCCGCCCGGGTCATCCCGGAGGTGGCGAACTTCGGCAGGCTGACCGTTACCACCGGCACCTCGGCCGCCACCTGTTCGAGCACCGTGGGGTTCGGCTGCCAGAGCAGCGGGTCCACGCCCTCGTCCCAGCCGCCCAGTTGGTTCACCACCTTGTCCTGCAGCGGATCCAGCACGTCGTAGCCGACCATGCCGTGCCGGCCGGGCTCCAGGCCGGTGCCCAGGCTGGCGAGCGAGGCCGCCGTCGTCGACGGGAAGGCGCTGCCAAGGGTGCGGGAGTTCTCCAGGCTCCCGCGCAGGAACGGGGCGTGGCCGCCGCGCTGCTTCAGCAGCGCCTTGCCCAGCCCGTCCACCATCACCACGCAGATGCGCCGGGCCTTGGGCAGGCCCAGGGCGTTGTCAAAGCGGTCCAGGCCCAGTGCGGCGGCCGCGCTGGTGAAGACGTCGGCGATGCTGTCCCGGCCGTAGCCGGGCGGCTCCGGCAGCGGCTCCCGCGCGGGCTCCTTCAGGGACTTCCCATGCCCCGGCATCAGCGCTGGTGGTGGTTGCGCGCGAGCCGGCCGCCCAGCCGCTGCCGGGACGCGGGCATGTCCGCGCTCCGGGACGGATACGGCGGGGCCGTGTTGACCTTGCGCAGCGCCCGCGCGAACGCCTTGGCGTTCTGGACCGCCTGCGGGCCGTCCGCCTCGGCGCTGACCCGGATCACGATGTCGTCCTGGACGATGGTGCCGGTGTAGCCGTGGTCCGCGTCGCACTGCGGATCGGCGCAGCCGGCCGGGCCCATGTCCACCCGCTGGCCGCCGGACCAGGCGATGGACAGGGTCAGCTCGCGGGCCAGGTCCGAGGGCTGGTAGTCCTGCGGCTGGACGTACACGTAGCTGAGCACCACGGAGCTGATCTGGCTCACCGGCACGGATTCGGTGGAGATCTGGGCCATCACCTGCTGGCCGGCCTCGTCCAGCTGCTGGTCGTCCACATGGGTGACCACCAGCATGTCCTCGGTCAGCACCAGCACGGTGATGTGGCGGTGCACCTCGTTGCGGTCAAAATGCGTTTCCAGGTGCACCAGGTGGGACAGCGGCGTCCGCTCGTCCAGCGCGTCATGCACCACGTCGGCCACCAGCAGCGGGTAGAAGCCGGCCCGGTTCAGGTCTTCGTCGAGGCTGCGGCGTGCGGAAGTCGCGGAAGGAGTCATGGTGTCCATTCTCGCAAAGGCGGCGGAGTGAACGCGAACCGGAGCCCTGGACACCGGGTCCGGCGTCAGTCCCGCATGGCCCGGCGTGCGCTGTCCGTGCGCTGGGCATGGTTGCCCAGCCGCAGGTCGGCGCTGAGTACCGTCAGGGAGTGCTCGGCCACCAGCACCGGGTTGAATTCCAGCAAAGCGATCTCCGGGTGCTCGTCCTTCATCACGGCCACCCGGGTCACCAGATCCTCCAGCGCCGCCACGTCCACCGGCGGCAGCCCCTTGTAGCCAAAGAGCTTGCCGGCCGCCCGCGGGCTGCGGACCAGGTCCGCCACGTCCACGGTGGTCAGCGGCGGAATACGGTGCGCCCAGTCCCCCAGCAGGTTCACCGCGTCCCCGGCCAGCCCGAAGGAGACCACCGGGCCCAGCAGCGGATCCTCGATGGCCCGCAGCGTGCAGGCCTGGCCCGCCGGCGCCATGGACTGCACCTCCAGCGGCACGTTGCCGAACGGAGCCAGCAGCCGGCGCATCTGCTCGATGTTGCGCCGCAGCGACTGCGCGTCCACGATGTTCAGCCGTACCCCGCCCAGGTCCAGCCGCTGGCGCAGCCGTTCGTCGGTAGTCTTCAGCGCCACCGGCCAGCCCAGCCGGTCCGCCGCGGCCACCGCTTCGTCCGCCGTCGTAAAGCCGGCCGAGGGCAGCACGCTGATCCCGTAGCAGCCGAGCAGCTCGCCGGCCTGCTCCGGGGTGGGGCGGACCAGTTCGGTTCCGCTGATGCCCTCCACCATCGCGTCGATCAGCTCCGCCGCACGGTGCGTGTGCACGCCGGCGGCGACGGCCGGCTGGCCCTGGTCCCGGGCCGCCCACTGCGTGTACCGGACGACGTCGGCGAGCGCGGCGACGGCGGCACCCGGGCTGGCGTAGCAGGGCAGCGCCTGCTGTCGCTGTCCCACCATGGCGGGTCTGCCGCCGAGCA
>NZ_JBHTML010000100.1:0-14350 GCF_042679445.1 Arthrobacter sp. GCM10027362 | reverse complement strand
CGCGCCGGCCGTGCAGGCTCACCGCGGCCACTATCGGGGCCAGGGTCGCCACGCGCACCAGTTTGACGGCGACGGCGACGGCCAGTGCCGCCGAACCGGCCGTTTGCGCCGCCGCGACGACCTGGCCGACATCGTGCACGGACGCGCCCACCCAGAAGCCGAAGGTCTGCGCGGGCAGGTGCGCCAGCTGCATCAACGCCGGCAGCACGGCAATGGCCAGCGTGCCGCACAGGGTCACCAGCGCCACCGGGGCGGCGGCGTCCCGGTACCGGCTCCCGCGCGCTGCCGCTACGGCGGCAATGGCCGAGGCACCGCAGATGGAGAACCCGGCCGCCAGCAGCAGCGGCTGTTCCCCGGGCAGCCGGAATGCCTTCGCCAGCAGGTAGGTACCGGCGAAGGCGGCCAGCACCAGCAGCACGGTCAGCACCAGGGCAGGCCAGCCAAGTTCGGCCAGCTGGGCCAGTGAAAGCCTGGCCCCGAGCAGCACGATGCCCGCACGCATCAGGGTCTTCGCGGAAAACCTCAACCCGGAGGCCAGGCAGCCGGCCACGCTCCCGGATATCCCCGGCAGGTTGGCCGCGAGGATGCCCCACACGATGGCGAAACTCATTGCCGGGACCGCCGGCCAGAGCGCGTGCGCCCCGAAGGCCAACAGCACGGCCGCCACGGCGGCGGCCAGCCCGGGCAGCAGGTCCGGCAGCGCGGTCCGGGCGGATGGTGTGTGCACCTGCCCATCCTAGGGGAGCGGGAGAGCGATCCTGCCAGGGGTGAAACACGCCGGAAACGGCCCGGCTATGAAAAACGCCTTGCGGCATGAAAACCTTTTGGCATGTCTGACCTCTTCCAGGACTATGAAGCCGCGGCCGCGCGCAGCACCGCCTATGACGAGATGTTCGGCCCCGGACAGATTCCCCGGGCCGAATACGCGCATGTGGCCGCCGCCCTGGGGGCGCAGACACTGGCGGATGTGACCGCCCGCGCGGATTCGATGGCGCGCACTTTCCTGGACCGCGGGGTCACCTTCGATTTCGCCGGCGAGGAACGCCCCTTCCCGCTCGATATCGTGCCGCGCGTTATCTCTGCTGCCGACTGGGACATCCTGGAGCGTGGCGTGGCGCAGCGGGTGCGCGCGCTCGAGGCCTTCCTGCAGGATGTCTATGGGAAGATGCACGTGATCGGCGACGGGGTGATCCCACGGCGCCTGATCACCTCCAGCGCGCATTTCCACCGCGAGGTTTCCGGCTTCGATCCCGCCGGCGGGGTGCGGGTGCACGTTTCGGGCATCGATGTCGTGCGGGACCATGCCGGCACCTTCCGCGTGCTCGAGGACAACGTGCGCGTGCCCAGCGGCGTGAGCTATGTGCTGGAAAACCGGCGCGCCATGGCCAAGGGCCTGCCCGAGGCCTTTGCCCAGTCCAGCGTGCGGCCGGTGGAGGAGTATCCGCGCCGGCTGCTCTCGGCCCTGCGCAAGACGGCACCGCCGGGCGTGGCGGATCCCACCGTCGTCGTACTGACCCCGGGCGTGTTCAACAGCGCCTATTTCGAGCACACGCTGCTGGCGGGCCTGATGGGCGTCGAACTGGTGGAGGGCCGGGATCTGATCTGCCGCGGCAACCGTGTCTACATGCGCACCACGGCGGGCGAGCAGCGCGTGGATGTGATCTACAAGCGGATCGACGACGACTTCCTGGACCCGCTGCAGTTCCGCTCGGACTCGGTGCTCGGCTGCCCGGGGATCGTCAATGCCGCGCGCGCCGGCAACGTCACGATCGCCAATGCCCTGGGCAACGGCGTCGCCGACGACAAGCTGGTCTACACCTACGTGCCGGACCTGATCCGCTACTACCTGGGCGAGGAGCCGATCGTGCCGAACGTGGACACCTTCCGGCTCGAGGAGCCCGCGGCGCGCGAGGAGGTCCTGGACCGGCTGGACGAGCTGGTGGTCAAGCCCGTGGGCGGCTCCGGCGGCAAGGGCCTGGTGATCGGGCCGGATGCCTCGAAGGAGGAGCTGGAAGCGCTGCGCGCCAGCGTCCTGGCTGATCCGCGCGGCTGGATTGCCCAGCCGGTGCTGCAGCTGTCCACCGTCCCTACCCTGGCCGGAGGCCGGTTCGGCCCGCGCCATGTGGACCTGCGCCCGTTTGCCATCAACGACGGCGACGACGTCTGGGTGCTGCCCGGCGGGCTGACCCGGGTGGCGCTGAGGGAGGGCTCGCTGATCGTCAACTCGAGCCAGGGCGGCGGCTCCAAGGACACCTGGGTACTGGCCGGCACGGATGCCGCCCCGGCTCCGGCGGCACCTGCCGCACCCGTGACGGTGCGCGAACGGACCAGCGTTTGGCCGATCGAATCCAACTGGCAAGACAACCAGCAGGAGCAATGAGCATGCCCCTGGAACCGAATGAAGGAGTTGCGCCCGGATGCTGAGCCGAATCGCCGAATCCCTGTTCTGGATCGGACGCTATGTCGAGCGCGCCGACGGAACAGCCCGGATCCTCGACGTGAACCTGGAACGGCTGAACCAGCTGCCGGCGCCGGAGCAGCGCCTGGTATCGCGCCAGCTGCTGGGCATCATGGGTGTCCGCCCGGATGCCGGGAAGCTGGAAGACCTCGGGCTGTCCTACCTGCTGGACAAGCTTGCCTATGACCGCACCGGTCCCACCTCGATTGCCGGCGCGCTGGGGGCGGCCCGCGAGAACGCCCGGCGTGCCCGGGAAACCGTCTCGTCGGCGCTGTGGGAGTGCCTGAACACCACCTGGTACGGGCTGAACCAGCACCGCAAGGACGTGGTGGGGACCTACCGGTTCTGCCACTGGGTGCTCGAGCGGACGGCCATGGCCAAGGGCCTGTCGGATACCACCATGAGCCACGACGAGGGCTGGCAGTTCATGATCCTGGGCCGCAGCCTCGAGCGGGCCGACATGACAGCCCGCATGCTGCAGACCCCCGAGATGCTTTCCTCCGGTTTGTCCTGGGTGAACATGCTGCGCTGTGCCGGCGCGTACGAGTCCTTCCTGCGGACCCGGCGGGCGGCCTTCGGGGACGAGCACGCCGCCGAGTTCCTGCTGCTGGACCGGCTCTTCCCGCGCTCGATCGTGTATGCGCTCAGCGATGCCGAACAGGCGTTGGAGCGGCTGGATCCGTCCTACGAGCGGGTGGGCTTCATCAACGACGCCCGCCGGATTGTCGGCCAGGCCCGCACCTTCCTGGAATTCCACCAGACCACCGACCTGATGGCGGAGCTGCCCGAGCACATGGACCGGGTGCAAAAGGCCTGCGCCCGCGCCTCCGACGCCATCACCCGCAAATACTTCGCGCAGACAGTGGACCTGTCGTGGGTAGGAGAAGTTTCATGACGCGCCTGCGGATCGAACACCGTACCGGCTATGCCTATGACCGGAAAGTGACGCTGTCCTACAACGAGGCGCGGATGACGCCGGTGACCGATTCCCAGCAGGTGGTGCTGGAATCGGCCCTCAAGGTCAGTCCTGCCGGCGCGGTGCTCAGCACCTACCGGGACTACTGGGGCACCCGGGTGACGGCCTTCGACATGCAGGTTCCGCACGATTTCCTCGAGGTAACCGCGGTGACCACCGTGGAGGTGCACCGCAGCGAGCGGGTGCCGCCCGAAGGAGAACCGGCCGGCTGGGACGGGCTGGCCGACGAGTCCGTGCTGGACGGATTCTCCGACTGGCTGCCCCAGACCCGGCTGAGCGAGCCGGGGGAGGAGGTGCGCAAGCTGGTGGCAGGCCTCGCGGAGGGGTGCGGCCCGCATGAGGCCGCGCACGCGGTGATGGCCTGGATGAAGGGCGAAATGCAGTACGTCAAGGGCGTCACCGGCGTGCAATCCAGCGCGGAGGAGGTCTGGAACCACCGGAAGGGCGTCTGCCAGGACCTGGCCCATCTGGGCATCGGCGCACTGCGCAGCCTGGGCGTCCCGGCCCGCTATGTGTCCGGCTACCTGCATCCGTGGCCGGAGGCTGCCCTCGGGGAGACCGTGGCCGGGCAGTCGCACGCCTGGCTGGAGTGGTGGGACGGCCAGTGGCGGGCCTGGGATCCGACCAATGCCGGACCGGTCGGCGACTTCCACGTCTCCGTGGCCCGGGGACGCGACTACCGGGACGTGCCGCCGCTGAAGGGCATCCTGGCCGGCGGCGGAGGCTCGCGGCTGACCGTGAGCGTGGACGTCACCCGCGTCGCCTGACAACCCGACAGGCCTGTATATCGAACCACAAGGGTTTGGGCTTGTGATCCTTCGGGGTGCGGCCGGACCAGGTGGCCGGGCACCTTACTGGGCGCCGGCCACCGTGTCCGGGGTGAGCACGGGCTGGCCCTTGCGCAGCACGGTCAGGCCGGAGTCCGTGACCGTGAAGCCCCGGGCCTTGTCCTGCTCCGCGTCCACGCCGATGGTGGCTCCGGCCGGCACCTGGACGTTCTTGTCCAGGATGGCCCGCCGGACCACCGCGCCCTCGCCGATGCGGACATTGTCCATCAGCACGCTGCCATCCACATGCGCGCCCTCGGACACGTAGACGTTGTTCGCCGCCACGGAATGGCGGACGACGCCGCCGGAAACCACCACACCGGCGGCCAGGATGGAATCATGGGCCGCCCCCTCCCGGCCGCTGACGCCGCGGACCAGCTTGGCCGGCGCGTAGACGTTCTGGCGGGTGTAGATGGGCCACTCCAGGTTGTACAGGTTGAACGCGGGCAGCGGACGGATCAGGTCCATGTGCGCGTCATAGTAGGAATCCAAGGTGCCCACGTCGCGCCAGTACTGCCGGTCCGCCTCGTTGGCCCCGGGGACGTCGTTGGCGGTGAAGTCGTAGACGGCGGCCTCGCCGCGTTCGACGAAGTAGGGGATGATGTCCCCGCCCATGTCGTGGTTGGTATCCAGGCGCTCCGCGTCCACGTCCAGGGCCCGCACCAGCGCGTCCGTGTTGAAGACGTAGTTGCCCATGGACGCCAGGAAGCTCTGCGGGTCGTCGGGCAGCCCGGGTGTGCTCGCGGGTTTTTCCACGAACGCGCTGATCCTGCCCGGCGCTGTGGTATCGGTTTCGATGACACCGAACTGGTTGGCCAAGTACAGCGGCTGGCGGACGGCGGCCACGCTGACCGAGGCGCCGCTGGCAACGTGGGCGTCCACCATCTGCCGAAAGTCCATCCGGTACACGTGGTCGGCGCCGATGACCACGACGATGTCCGGCCGCTCGTCCTGGATCAGGTTCAGCGACTGGTAGATGGCGTTTGCGCTGCCCAGGAACCAGCTCTTGCCCCGGCGCTGCTGGGCCGGCACCGTCGCCACGTAGTTGCCCAGCTGCGAGGACAGGCGCCAGGTTTCGGAGATGTGCCGGTCCAGGCTGTGGGACTTGTACTGCGTGAGCACCACGATCTTCAGGTAGTGCGAGTTGACCAGGTTCGACAGCGCGAAGTCGATCAGCCGGTAACTTCCGGCGAACGGCACCGCGGGCTTGGCCCTGTCCGCGGTCAGCGGCATCAGGCGCTTGCCCTCACCGCCGGCCAGAACCACTGCCAAAACCTTCTTCTGCGGCATGAACACATCCCCATTTCTGTTCCCCAAAGCCCAACTGTGAAGCGGTACTTTTTTCAGACTAGGTGAGAAGTGCTGGCTGCACTACGTTAGATGTCGTGCGGATCGATATTGTGACAAAGGAATTTCCCCCGGAAATCTACGGCGGCGCCGGGGTTCATGTGGCCGAGCTCAGCCGGGTGCTGGCGGATAAGGTGGACCTGAACATCCATGCCTTCGGCGCGCCGCGCCCGGAGGACTACCACGGCGCGCACGTGCGCAGCTATGCGGTGCCGGACGGACTCAGGGACGCCAACGCAGCGGTGCAGACGCTCGGCGTCGACCTGGAAATGCTCACCGGCATGCAGGGCGCGGACCTGGTGCATTCGCACACCTGGTACGCGAACATGGCAGGCCATCTGGGGTCCCTGCTGCACGGCATCCCGCATGTGCTCAGTGCGCACTCGCTGGAGCCGCTGCGCCCGTGGAAGGCAGAGCAGCTCGGCGGCGGCTACCGGCTGTCCTCCTGGGTGGAGAAGACCGCCTATGAGGCGGCCGCTGCCATCATCGCGGTGTCCGCGGGTATGCGGTCCGACATCCTGCGCTGCTACCCGGGGGTGGACCCGGCCAGGGTGAAGGTGGTGCACAACGGGATCGACGTGGACCTGTGGCAGCGCGACGAAAACGACGACGCCGTGCGCACGCTCGGGATCGATCCGCAGCGCCCCTCGGTGGTTTTCGTTGGCCGCAATACGCGGCAGAAGGGCGTGCCCTACCTGCTGCGGGCCGCGGACCAGCTGCCGGGCGAGGTCCAGCTGGTGCTGTGCCTGGGCGCCGCGGACACCCCCGAGCTGGCCGCCGAGACCACCGGCCTGATCGAGGGACTGAAGTCCCGCCGCGACGGCGTGGTGCTGATCGAGCGGATGCTGCCGCGCCACGAGCTGATCCAGGTGCTCAGCCACGCCACCGCGTTCGCCTGCCCGTCCGTCTACGAGCCGCTGGGGATTGTGAACCTGGAGGCCATGGCCTGCGGCGCCGCCGTCGTCGCCAGCGCCACCGGCGGCATCCCCGAAGTGGTCCAGGACGGGGTCACCGGCACCCTCGTGCCGCTGGAACAGGTCGCGGACGGCACCGGCACGCCGCTGGATCCGGAGAAGTTCGTCAAGGACTTCGCCGCCGCGCTGAACGCCACGGTGGGCGATCGGGAACGGGCCCGCCGCCAGGGCGAAGCCGGCCGGAAGCGTGCCGAGGAGCACTTCTCCTGGCACTCCATCGCGGCGAGCACCCTGGAGGTCTACCGCGGCGTGCTCGGCGGCTGACCGTATGCGGCGCTGCCGGTGCCGGTCCCTGGACCGGCACCGGCAGCGCCGGGGTCGGCCGGCCCCTGGTCCAGGCGGAACGGCGGGTACTCGTCCCGCATCAGGCCCACGTAGGCGTAGACCCGGTAGATCCAGCGGTTCAACCCCATGACCAGGGCGAACAGGTCAGGGCGGTACCTGCCGGTGAACAGCAGGACGACCCCCGCGATGAACACCAGCAGCCCCAGCAGCCCAATGCCGGCGCCCCAGTTGCCGCCGTTCCCACGCGCCCACCACAGTCCGGCACTGCCGGTCAGCACCGACACAATGAGCAGGTGCGGAACGGCCAGCAGCCACGGCTTGACGAGCACCAGCCAGTTGTTCAGCCGCTGCGGATAGTCCACGTCGAAGTCTGCCGGGTAGTCGGTGCGGGCCAGCGTGAACGGCGGGTACCTGTCGGTGCCCAGCGCGGCGAAGGCATAGAAGGCCACCCGCCACTGCCAGCGCAGCACGCCCACATTGAAGTTGAAGAGGTTGCGGGGATACCTGCCGGTGAACAGGATGGCGACCCCGGAGGCGATGGTGGCCACCACGAAGGCGAACCAGAGGATGGCCAGCACGATATAGTGCGGGACGGCCAGCAGCCATTTCACCAGCCACAGCCCGCGGGACAGCTCCGGGTCCAGCGTGCCGGACAACCGTGCCGGATAGGGCGCCGTTGCGGCGGCAGGCCCGGTGCCGGCGGGAATGAGCCGTCCCAGCCCGGCGGCCCCGGCCAGCAGCAGGGGCACGCCGACCACCAGCATGGCCAGGCCGCCGGTGAGCAGTCCCAGCGCGAGCGGGCCGAGCAGCTCCGAGCGTGCCCCCGCCTGCAGGTCGACCAGCAGCGGGCGGCTGGCATCGGCATTCATCACGACCACCACCCAGTTGCCCGGGCGCAGGTTCAGCGGCAGTTCGTGCCGGCCGGTGCCTGTGCTGGAGGAGGCCCAGAAAGTCTGCTGGCCCGGCGGCTCCGGTGCCCTGCTGCCGGCAATCTCCCGGTACCGGGCCTGGAACGGATCGAACTGGACGTGGTCCAGGACGGAGCGCGCGGTGCCGGCCAGATACCGGTCCACATCCGCCTGCCGGGCCACGCCCAGGAAGACCGGCTTGGCCGGATCGGCGTTCTGTCCGCGCAGTACCAGGCTGACCAGTTGGTCCATCCGGGCCGGCAGCGGCAGTGTTTCGGCGGCAATGTCCGCCCGCATGGTGGTCAGCGCGTACGAATTGACCGCGTACCGTTCCACGGGCACCGTCAGGTAGCCGTCCTGTTGCTGCCTGGCCCACGCACTGCCGAGCGTCCCCGCGGCGATCACCAGGGACAGGCCCAGCATCGCGAGCAGGGTGCCAATAACCAGCATGACCATGCGGCCTGGCTTCACGGCGGGCCTCCCGTCCAAAGTGCGATCAGGTCATCATGTGCAGCACGGCGGCGCCGGTGATCCGGTCCGCGGCCAGGTCCATCAGCGCCTGGTCCGCGGCTTCCAGCGGGTAGGGGACGGTGGTCGGGCGCAGCGGAATGTCCGCGGCCAAGGCCAGGAATTCCTCGCCGTCGCGCCGGGTATTGGCGGTGACGCTGCGCAACTGCCGCTCCTGGAACAAGTCCGTCTCATAGTGCAGCGGCGGAATGTCGCTCAGGTGGATGCCGGCGATGGCCAGGGTGCCGCCGCGGTCCAGGGCCCGCAGCGCCGGGGGCACCAGCGTGCCCACGGGCGCGAACAGGATGGCAGCATCCAGCGGCTTCGGCGGAACGGCGTCGGTGTCGCCGACGAACACGGCACCCAGTTCCGCGGCGAGCCGGCGCGCGGCCGCCGACCGTGTCATGACATAGACCTCGGCGGAGCGGTACAGGGCCACCTGCGCGGCCAGATGGGCCGAACCGCCGAAGCCGTAGATGCCCAGCCGGCCGCCCGGCGGCAGCGCGGCCCGCTCGAGGGCGCGGTAGCCGATAATGCCCGCGCACAGCAGCGGCGCGGCCTCTTCGTCGGAAAACACCTCCGGGAGGAAGTACGCATAGTTCTCCGGTACGGTCAGCAGTTCGGCGTAGCCGCCGTCGTGGTGCCAGCCGGTGAATTCCGAGGTCAGGCACAGGTTCTCCTGGCCGCGCAGGCAAAAGCGGCAGCGGCCGCAGGTGGAGCGCAGCCAGGCGACGCCCACCCGGTCGCCGACGCGGAAGCGGCGGCAGCCCTCGCCCAGCCCGATGACTTCACCGACCGCCTCGTGCCCGGGAACAACGCCGGGCCGCAGCGGCGGCAGGTCGCCTTCGGCCAGGTGCAGGTCCGTCCGGCACACGCCGCAGACCCGGACGGAAACCAGGATTTCGTCCGGCCCGGGCTCCGGGTCCGGCCGCTGTTCCCAGCGCAAGGGGCCGCCCGCGGCCGGGCCGGGCGTTGCCACACCCCAGGCGCGCACCGGTTCAGCCCCGGTTGATCGTCACTTTGCCGGTCCCGGCCGGCGGCTCCTGCGGCACCGGGATGCGCACCTCCAGGATTCCGTCCCGGTAGCTGGCCGTGACGTCCTCCTGCCGGCAGCCCGGGGGCAGGTTGATGTTGCGGGAGAAGGAGCCGTACCTGAACTCGGTCCGGTAGCCGCTCTTGGCCTTCTCGCCGGCCTGTTCCCGGCGTTCCCCGCGGATGTGCAGGACGCCCTCGCGGACGCTGATGTCAACGTCCCGGTCCGGGTCGATTCCGGGCAGTTCGGCCCGAACCACCATGGTTTGTCCGTCCCGGAATTCCTCGACCCGCAGCCACGAGGCCTCCCACTCGCCCTCGAAGAACCGCCGGAACGGCTCCGGCAGGTCAAACCGGTCCCTGCGCATTCCGACCATGATCCACGTCTCCTCTTGCCGGTCCGGCGGTGGACAGCTCCAGAATAGCGGCGCCACCCGGTACCGGGAAGGTGCAGCCGTCAGGCGCGGGCCTTCAGGTACTTCTCCGGGACCGGGGCGCTGCCGCTGGCCCGCCGGGCGCGGGCCCACGCCATGGCCTCCTGCTGCCGGAGCTCTTCCGCACCGGTCGCGATGGCCGCGCGCAGCTGCCCCGGACCGTAGCCGAAGGCGTCCACCAGGTCCTGCGCGTGCGGGCGCAGCCGGTGCAGCAGCCGGTTGAGGTAGGGGCCCAGGGTGCGGGCGCGCTGGGCGGAAAGGCGGCCGTTCATCAGGTACCAGCCCAGGTGCTTCTCGACCAGGCCCAGCCCGAACAGGTCCCGCAGCCAGGTGAGCACCTCGAGTGTCCCGGGGTCCCGGATCCCCTCCAGCGCCCGGGTGAAGGCCTCCCACTGCAGCAGTTCGCCGTGCGCGCGGGCGGCTTCGATCAGCTCGTGCTGGTGCCGGTTGAACACCTTCGCCGACTCGGCGGGGGACAGCTTGGCGGCGCCGCGGAGGGCTCCGGCCAGCTGGACCACCATGGCGCCGACCCGTACCGTCAGCAGCTCGCGCTGGCTGCCCGCGTCCTTGAGGTAGTTGGCGGCCTTCTTGTCCGAGCCGCTGTCCGCGACCGTCTGGACGACCTGGCGCAGTCCGGTACGGTGCAGCGTGACGTCGGCTGCCTGCGCCGCCATCCAGCGGGCCAGCGCGCCGAAATCGGCCTTGCGGAATTCCTTGGCATAGTCGGCCAGCAGCCGCTTGGCCACCAGCTGGAGCAGGACGTTGTTGTCCCCTTCAAAGGTCACGTAGACATCCAGATCCGCGCGCAGCAGCGCCAGCCGGTTCTCGGCCAGGAAGCCGGCCCCGCCGCAGGCCTCGCGGCATTCCTGCAGCGTATCCAGCGCGTGCCAGGTGCTCAGCGGCTTCAGGGCGGCGGCCAGGGTTTCCAGGTCCTGCCGGTCCGCGTCCGTGTCCTCGGCTCCGGAGAAGACGCTGTGGAACCGTTCGAGCAGTTCCTCGTGCGCGAAGGAAGCGGCATAGGCGGTGGCGAGCCGGGTGAGCAGCCGGCGCTGGTGCAGCTGGTAGTCCAGCAGCTTCTGTTCGTCGGCGTTCGGGCTGGCCGTGAACTGCCGGCGCTCGTTCGCGTACCCGACGGCGATGGCCAGCGCCGCCTTGCTGGCGGCGACGGCGGCCCCGTCCAGCGAGACCCGGCCCTGGACCAGGGTGCCAAGCATCGTGAAGAAGCGGCGGCCCGGGTTGGCGATGGGCGAGGAGTAGGTCCCGTCCGCGGCCACGTCCCCGTACCGGTTTAGCAGATTGGCGCGGGGGATGCGGACGTGGTCGAAGTGCAGGCGTCCGTTGTCGATGCCGTTCAGGCCGCCCTTGAAGCCGTCGTCCTCCCCGCCCACGCCCGGCAGGAACGCGCCGTCGTCGTCCCGGATCGGGACGAAAAACGCGTGCACGCCGTGGTTCACCGGGTGGTCCGCTTCCGGCGTGATGAGCTGGGCGAAGACGACGGCGGCCTTGCCGTCCCGGGCGGCGTTGCCCAGATAGTCCTTCCAAGCTCCCCGGAACGGGGTATGGATCACGAACTCATCGGTGGCCGGATCGAAGGTGGCGGTGGTGCCGATGGCGGAGACGTCCGAACCGTGGCCGGTTTCGGTCATGGCAAAGGCGCCGGGCAGCCGCAGGCTCAGCACGTCCGGCAGCCATTTGTCGTGGTGCCCGGCGGTGCCCAGGTGCAGGATGGAGGCGCCGAACAGGCCCCACTGCACGCCGGCCTTGATCTGCAGCGACGGATCCGCCAGCACCAGCTCCTCGAAGCCGGCGATATTCCCGCCCGGATCGTCCGCGCCGCCGAACCGGGCCGGAAACGCCCGGTGCACGCTGCCATGGTCCGCGAGGTACTGCAGCTGGGTGGAGACCCGCCGCCGGTGCTCGGCCATGGTCTGTCCGTGGATGCGCTGCAGCCCGGGGGTCGCCGCCAGTTCCCTGGCAGTGCGGCGGATGTCCGCCCAGCGGCCCAGCAGGTAACCGCCCAGCAGGTCGACGTCGACGCCCTGGCCGGCGGTGTCCGCGCCGGCTGCGGTACGTGTTCCGGTCAGTTCTGCGGATTGTGTCACGGGGACTCCTTGGTGGGGATGGCGGGCAGGGCCAGGGGCGTGCCGGGAAGCTGCTCGGCAATGCCGGTCAACAGCCAGCCGGTCAGCCGCTCGGTCATTTCCTCGCGGGTGGGCTTGTCCGGCTCGTCCGGGCTCCCCAGCCACAGCTCGCCGGCGGCCCGGACCATGCCGATGGCGGCCGGCGGCCAGTAGCGCAGGGCCCGCAGCTCCGCCGCGGTGCTGCCCGAGGCGTGCAGCCGGGCCTGGATGGCGGCTTCCATCATCCGGGTGATGGCGGCGAAGAAGTGGCTCAGCGCGTCCGGTTCGCCGCCTTCCGGGCCGGCGAGGGCCGCGGGGATGTCCGCGCCGGCCCGCGTCACGAAGGCATAGACATTGGGCGAGGTCTCGGCCATCTGCAGGTAGGCGGAAACCATCGCCCGCAGTCCTTCGTGCGGCGTCCGGGCCGTTGCCGCGGCTTCCTGCAGGCGGGCCTGCATCTTGCCGATCACCACCTCGCCGACGGCGCGCTGCAGGCCGGCCTTGTCCCCGAAATAGCGGTAGAACACCGGTTTGGAGGTGCCGGCGGCGGCGGCAATGTCATCCATCGAGGCGCCCGGACCAAGGACATGGATAGCCTGTCGGGCCATGCGGATCAGCTCACGGCGGCGGTCCGCCCGGTGACGGTCCCAGCGGGCCGAGCGGCCGTCGCCGGTTCCCGGGGAAGAAGCAGCCGTTGCGATATTCACGTTACCGAGCGTATCAGTTACGCTTGGTAACGGTAACCAGCCCGTGCCGGTCCGCCGGAGCACATTCAGGAGCGAGTTTGATGGCAACAACATCCGAATCCCAGCCGATCCGCAGCGCCGTCGTCATCGGCGGAAACCGCATCCCCTTTGCCCGCGCCAACGGGGCCTACGCCGGCGCGAGCAACCAGGACATGCTCACTGCGGCCCTGGACGGGCTGGTGGCCCGCTTCGGCCTGCAGGATGAACGGATCGGCGAGGTGGCCGGGGGCGCCGTGCTCAAGCACTCCCGGGACTTCAACCTCACCCGCGAGGCAGTGCTGGGCTCGGCGCTGTCGCCGGAAACCCCCGTCTACGACCTGCAGCAGGCCTGTGCCACCGGTCTGGAAACCGTCGTCGGGCTGGCGAATAAAATCAAGCTGGGCCAGATCGACTCCGCCGTCGCCGGCGGGGTGGACTCGGCCTCGGATGCGCCGATTGTGGTCGGCGAGGGCCTGCGCACCGTCCTGCTGGAGCTTGGGCGCGCCAGGAGTGCCAGGCAGAAGCTGGCCGCGCTGGCCCGGCTGCGGCCGAAGGACCTGGTCCCCCTGGCCCCGGGCACTGCGGAGCCGCGGACCGGACTGTCCATGGGCGAGCACCAGGCGCTGACCACCGCCGCCTGGAAGATCACCCGCGAAGCCCAGGACGAACTGGCGCTGGCCAGCCACGCGAACCTGGCCGCCGCCTACCAGCGGGACTTCTTCGACGACCTGGTCACCCCGTACCGCGGCCTGGTCCGGGACGGGAACCTGCGCGCGGATACCTCGCTGGAGAAGCTGGGCAAGCTGCAGCCGGTCTTCGGCAAATCCCTCGGGGAGGAGGCCACGATGACCGCAGGTAATTCCACCCCGCTGACCGACGGCGCCTCGACCGTGCTGCTCGGCTCCGAGGAGTACGCCCGGCGCAAGGACCTGCCGATGCTGGCCCGCCTCGTGGATGCCGAGGCCGCCGCGGTGGACTTCGTCCACGGCAAGGAGGGCCTGCTGATGGCCCCGGCCTATGCGGTGCCCCGCCTGCTCGCCCGCAACGGACTGACCCTGGCGGACTTCGATTTCGTGGAGATCCACGAGGCCTTCGCCAGCACCGTGCTGTGCCATCTGGCGGCCTGGGAGAGCGAGGAGTTCTGCCGCGACAAGCTCGGCCTGGATACACCGCTGGGAAACGTGGACCGCTCCCGGCTCAACGTCACCGGGTCCTCGCTGGCGGCCGGCCACCCCTTTGCCGCCACCGGCGGGCGGATCGTGGCCACGCTGGCCAAGCTGCTGCACGAGCAGGCCGCCGCCGAGGGCCGGCGCGGCCGGGGCCTGATCTCCATCTGCGCGGCCGGAGGCCAAGGAGTTGCCGCCATCCTGGAGGCATGCTGAACGATGGCCACGGCACAGGACAGCTACCTGAGAGTGCTTTCACATCCGCTGGCCCGGAACCTGGCCGGCAAGCTGGGGCTGCCCCGGCCGGCGGCGCTCCGCCGCTACCGCCGGGGCGATCCGCTGCTGCCCGGGCCGGTGCTGGTGCTGGGCTCCGGGGACGGCGCCGACGCGCTCGCTTCCGCGCTGCTGGGCTGGGACCTGGATGTCCGGCGGCACGCCACGCCGGGGGAGCGGATCGGTGCGATTGTGGCGGTGCTGGACGAGGTGGCGGAGCCCGCAGACCTGGCCGCTCCGGCCCTGGCCATCGGCGCCTCGCTGCGCGTGCTGGCACCGGGCGGGCGGATTGTCACGCTGTCCCGCCCGGCCGCCGGG
>NZ_JBHTML010000099.1:0-14383 GCF_042679445.1 Arthrobacter sp. GCM10027362 | reverse complement strand
CAGCCACTGGGCGTCGGCGGCGCCGGCCCGCTGCAGCCGCATCCGCCGGGCCTGCACCGGCACCATCCGCAGGCCGCGCAGCTCGTGCGTCCGCAGGTCGAGGGCCAGGAAGTACAGCAACCGCAGGTCGTCGCGGAACTGCTCGTAGCCACGGATGCCCTCGTAGTCATTGACCAGGTCCCCGCAGCCGTACAGCACCGGCCGGCCGCGGTAGAGCTCCATGGGGCGCGGGTGGTGCGACGAGTGTCCGAAGACGACGTCGACGCCGCCGTCGACCAGCCGGTGCGCGAACCGGACGTGGGCCTGGGGAACCTCGTAGCCCCAGTTCGATCCCCAGTGGACGGAGACCACCGCCAGCCCGCCAGGGTGCCGGGCCGCCTGCACGCGGGACGTAATGAGGTCCGCACCCGCATCGGTCGGCCCGGCCAGGAACGCCACGCCCGGGCGGTCCGGACCTGCGGCGTTGCCGCGTTCGACACCGCTTGAGTCCATCCCCACCGCCCAGACCTGGACCTGCCCGCCGGCAAGGACCGCAGGCTGCCAGGCCTGGTCCGCGTTGCGCCCGGCGCCGGCGGTACGCACGCCCGCGGCATGGAGGACATCAAGGGTTTCCTCGAGGCCGCGGATCCCGAAATCCAGGACGTGGTTGTTCGCCAAGGTGCAGGCGTCGATCCCGGCAGCGGTCAGGCAGCCGATATTGGCCGGGTGCATCCGGTAGTGGATGCCCTTGCCGCGGGCGTAGTCGCCGCTGACGGTCACGCTGGTTTCCAGATTGACCACGCGCAGGTCCGGGGCGGCGTCACCGAGGATCCGCAGCGCATCGCCCCACGGCCAGCCAAAGTCCACCGGCCGCGGGATCGGACCGTTGGCCGCTTCGGCCAGCGCAACGTAGTCCCGGGCGTCACGCACGTACGGCTCGTGCAGCTTCGGCTCGCAGGAGCTGGGCAGAATCTGGTCCACTCCCCTGCCGGTCATGACGTCGCCGGCCAGGAACAGCAGGATCGTGCCAGAGCGCATCCGCACCACCCATCCACTCTAGCCCTGCCGCGTCCGGAAACGACGGCGGCGGCTTCCCTGCCGGGAAGCCGCCGGGTCCAGACGGGACCGGTGATCAGGCAGCGGACACCGGCCGTGCCGCAGCCAGGCGCAGCCGGCGCAGCCAGGACGCGGCCAGCGCCGCGACCGCCAGCTCGAGCGCGATGATGGCCAGCATCGGCCCCGCCGATCCCGCCAGATGCGCTGACGCCAGCTGTCCGGCCGCACCATGGTGGCCGTGGGTGCCGGCGGGCGGAAGCGCTGCGGCCGTGACCAGCACCAGGTGCAGCCCGGCCATGCCCGCGGCCGACCAGAGCAGCATGGCTGCCGGATGGGCTGCCCCGTGCCGCCACAGGGTGAGGGCACAGGGCAGGCAGTACGCCGCCATCAGCAGCATCACCGTGCTGAGCCACCAGGCGTGGGCGTGGCCGAAGGCCATCCAGACATGGGCGGCCACCGACCCCAAGGCCACCGCGGCGCACAGCCGCGGGTGCGCCGTCGTCACCGTCCGCATGCTCCTGCCCCTTCCGCAGCCAGTCCCGGTCAGCGGTGGCAGTGTCCGCCGGCCGGCTTGCTCGCCGGGACGTCCAGCACCGGGCTGCGGTCGAAGAAGCCGTCCGGGCGCAGCTTGAAGCCGACGGTGTCCACCGGCATGATCGGCCAGTCCTCCACGCGGGGGTAGTGCGTCAGGCCGAAGGTGTGCCAGACGACGATGTCCTCGCCGTCGATGCTGCGGTCCTGCTGGATATAGGCAGGCAGCCCGGCGCCGCCGGCGTGCTGGTTGACGAAGTCGCCGGTCGGGTAGCGTTCCTCTTCGGCGAAGCGGGTCACCCACAGGTCCTTGGTGGCGAAGGCCGCACGCTTGGCCACGGAGGAGCCGGGGTCCGCCAGCAGCATCGGCTGGCCCTGCGGGTAGAGCTTGTAGCCCACGGGTTCGCCCAGCCGGTTCAGGGACTGCGGGTTGGAAATGTGCCAGGTCCGCCCGGCGGCCATGTCGGCCTCGCGCACACCCTCGGACTCGGTCCTGAGCACGGTGCGCTTACGGGTGAAGGCGTTGCCGCGCGGGTTCTCCCCGCTCACCGGCACGCGCACCGCTTCCTCTTCCTCCACGCGGTTGGCGAACCCGTCCAGGGCCATGTCCAGGCGGGCGCTGAAGAGGTGCTGGTGGAACGGGGCGCCCAGGCCCGGGGCCATTTCCGAGGCGTAGCGGTAGCCCTTGCCCGGGTAGGCGCTGGTGAAGACGATGCCTGTTGCCTTGGCCTCGAATTCGATGGTGCCGTCCAGGTAGAGGTACCAGTAGAAGCCGTAGTCGTAGTTGCCGATGGTGGTAAAGAAGGAAACCACCATGCGGCGGTTGCGCCGGGTGTAGTTGATGCCGGTCCACAGGTCCGAATGCTTGGCCAGGATGGACCAGTCCTCCTCGTGCATGCAGATGCCGTTGCGGATCTCGCGCGGATTGCCGAAGCCGTCGGCGATCACCGGGGACAGGTACGTGATCTCGCCCAGGCAGTCGCAGCCCAGTTCCAGCGAGTTCGCGTACTGGCCGACCAGGTATTCGCCGGTGTCGAAGTAGTTCTGCCAGGAGCGCACCGGGGACGGGTCGCCGTAGGGCACCACCATTTCGGCGATCGAGGCGCGCTTGATGATCGACCGCTTCCGGTCCCCGTCCTGGAAGGCGATATTGTGCAGCACCACGCCCTCGCGCACGTCGAAGCCGACGTCGAAGCTCCATTTCTCCCACTCGATGTGGTTGCCGCCGGTCACGGTGAAGCTGGGGCCCTCGGGCTGGGTGATGCTGATCGGCTTCTGGGTTTCGCGCAGCGGGCCGGTCAGCTCCGGATCGGTGTAGTTGCCGTGCTCGGCCGGTACCGGGACGGGGCCGAAGTCCAGCACCTGGTCCACGCTCTTGTTGACGATGTCCACGTACGCCACCAGCCCGTCCACCGGGTGCGCCCAGGCGCTGTCCTCGGGGAAGTCCTGGTAGAAGGCCAGGCCGCGCAGGATGCGGCGGCCCTTTTCCTCGGGGTACTCGAACACGCCGGCCGACAGGGGTGCGACGCGGACCTTGGCCACGTCGAGATTGCGGTCGGCGAGCGCCTTCAGCCAGCGCTCGTCCCGGGCCAGGATCTCCTCGACGACGGCGAATTCCTCCTCCAGCACCGGCAGTTCGCCGGTTTCGCCGGTGTGCAGTTCCCGTACCGACTCGACCCTGCCCTCGGTCACCGACACCGTGACGTCCTTCGGGGCCCCGCCGGAGATGTCGTGCAGGAAGGCCCGAAAGCGCCGCTGGACCGGGCCTGCCCCGTCCTCCGCGGAACGGCGCGGCGGATCCACCAGGCCCAGGTAGGCGAAGCGGATGTTCCCTCCGGCCAGGCCGGCGTCGGCGAGGATTTGCCGGACGCGGATGATCTCCTCGGCCGTCGCCAGCGCGTAGGCGGAGGCAAGTTGCGTGGATGAGGTTGTCATGGCTGCCCTTTCGAACGGTCGGCGCCTGCCGGAACCCCGGCAATAATTTTCTATGACTGTAGAGAATAGCGCTCCGTAAGATGGATCACAAGCGTTTTTCTACAAAAGGTTCGGAAAGGGACAGCATGCCGAAGATCGTCGACCACGACCAGCGCCGGGTGGAGCTGGTCAACGCAACGTGGCGGATCATCGCCCGCCTCGGCATGGAAGGGGCCACCATGCGGGAAATCGCCGCCGAGGCCGGCTTCGCCAACGGCGCGCTCAAGCCCTATTTCCCCACCAAGGACGAGCTGCTGACCTTCGCCTTCGGACATGTTTTCAACCAGACCAACCAGCGGATGGCCGCAGCCACCGCGGGGCTGGAAGGCCTGGCGGCCCTGAGGGCCTACTGCCACGAGATCCTGCCGCTGGATGAAACCAGGATCAGCGAGGCCCGGATCGTCATCCCCTTCTGGCAGAAGGCCCTGACCGACCCGGCCAAGGCGCGGCTGCACGAAGAGTCCATGGAACAGTGGCGGTCCGCCCTCCATGACCACCTGGCCCAGGCCCGCACGGCGGGCGAGGTCCGGACCGCCGCCCCGGACGAGGACATCGTCGGTTTCCTGATGACGTTCGTCCTGGGCGCGCAGATCACGGCAGCGCTGACACCTGCGACCCACTCCCCCGCCCAGCTCACCGCCCAGCTGGACAGCTACCTGCAGCTGCTGTCCACCGGCTCATAGGTGCGCGGGCTCCGGCATCGCGGCACAGCCGGCACCCCGCCCCGGAAACTTTATTCACCAAACGTTGAAAAAAGATGACAGCGGCGGGAATCCGGGCTACATTGGAGGCATTGTGACGCACGGCACTTCACTTCTGCAGCAGGCCCGCACCGCGGAATCCGCTCCGGCGCCGGCCCCCGGGCCTGCCGGAGCATCCGGGGTGCAGACCGCCCTCGCCGGCAGCTTCGCCGAGTGGCGGAACCTGGTCAACGCATCCTTTGTCCCGCTCGAAGTCCACACGGACTCGGCCGAGGGATTCCGCGGACGCATCCGTTCCCGCGTGCTGGATGAGCTTTCCATCGTCGAAGTCACGGCCAACGGCCACCGCGTGCTGCGCACCCCGTCGCTTATTGCAGCCTCGGACCGGTTGTATTTCAAGCTCAACCTCCAGCTGGCCGGCCACGGGCTGCTGGTCCAGGACAACCGCGAGGCCACGCTGCGCCCCGGGGACCTGGCGGTCTACGACACGCACCGCCCGTACACCCTGGGCTTCGGCGAGGATTTCCGGACGCTGGTGCTGATGTTCCCGCACGATGCGCTGGACCTGCCGGCCGAGGCGGTGTCCCAGCTGACAGCCGTCAGGCTGGCCGGCGACACCGGCCTGGGCCGGATGGTCAGCCCGTTCATGGCACAGCTGGCCGAAAACCTGGACGCCCTCTCGGGAAGCAGCGGGCGCCGGCTGGCGCACAACGCCGTGGACCTGGTCGCCACCATGTTCGAAAGCGAACTGGACGCCCGGCGCGAACCTGCCGCCGGCGGCCACGGGGAACTGGTCACCCGGATCCGGCGCTACATCGAGGCCAACCTTGGGGATCCGGAGCTCTCCCCTGCGGACATTGCCGCGGCCCATTACATCTCCACGCGGCACCTGCACAACATCTTCGCGGCTTCCGGCAGCACCGTGGCCAGCTGGATCCGCACCCGCCGGCTGGAACGCTGCCGCCGCGACCTGCGCGACCCCATCCTGGCCGACCGGCCCGTCGGTGCCATCGCCGCCCGCTGGGGCTTTGTCGACGCCGCCCACTTCAGCCGCATCTTCCGCAGCGCCTTCGGCGAGCCGCCCAGTGCCTACCGGCGCGGCGACCGGTAGGGGCGGCTGCGCCCGACATGCCTGCGCCTCCGCCTGACGGCCGCGCCTCCGCGCGGCGCCGGCGCACCCTGGTCGAGGACCGGAGTGCGGACACGTGTGCACGGTTCGTCAACAGCAGTACCGCCAATGGCAAGTGATCTGCGCCATAGCCTGCGACAATCGAACCATCTTTTATTCTCCCGCTGGAGGTTTTAATGTCACAGGAACGAACGGTGGCGCGGCAGGCAGGCACGGACGCGGGCCTCGGCAGGCGCACCCTGGGCGTACCGGCCCTGGTCTTCATGATCATCGCCGCCTCGGCGCCGCTGACCGTGGTCGCCGGCGGCACCACCAGCAATTTCGCCGTCACCGGCGTGCTGGGCATTCCACTCTCCTTCATTGTCCTCGGCGTCTGCCTGGCCCTTTTCGCCGTCGGCTACGCGGCCATGAGCGCCCACATCCGCAATGCCGGGGCGTTCTACGCGTACATCTCGCAGGGCCTCGGCCGGGCGGCGGGCGTGGGGGCCGCCTGGGTGGCGCTGGTCGCCTACAATGCCATGCAGGTGGGCATCTACGGCCTCTTCGGCTTCGCCTCGGCCTCCTTCATCGGCAGCAAGCTCGGTACCGAGGTCCCGTGGTGGGCCACGGCGCTGGCGGGCTTCGTCCTGGTCGGCTGGCTGGGCATCAACAAGGTGGACCTGTCCGCCAAGGTGATTGCCGTCCTGGTCGGCCTCGAGTTCCTCGCCGTGCTGGTCTTTGACATCATCGCCATGGCGGTGGCGCCCGAGGGCCTCTCCGGCGCCTCGATGGATCCCGCAAACCTCTTTACCGCCGGCGTGGGCGCGGCCATGGCCTTCAGCATCGCCGGCTTCATGGGGTTCGAGTCCGCCGCCATCTACAGCGAGGAAGCCAAGGACCCCAAGCGCTCCATTGCCCGGGCGACCTACATCGCCGTCGCCGTCATCTCGCTCTTCTACGCCTTCTCCGGCTGGGCAACCACGATTGCCACCGGTCCCGGCCAGATCGTCGCGAAGTCCCGGGAACTGGGCCCGGACCTGGTGTTCGTCTTCCTCAACCAGCACGGCGGCATGCTGATCGCGGACATCACCCAGGTTCTGTTCATCACCAGCCTGTTCGCGGCGTTGATCGCCTTCCACAACGCGGTGGCCCGCTACGTTTTCTCGCTCGGCCGCGAGGGCGTCATCCCCCGGCGCCTCGCCCACGTCAATCCCCGCACCTTCGCGCCGGTGGCCGGCTCGCTGTCCCAGTCCGGGCTGGCCCTGGTCATGCTGATCATCTTCGCCATCGCGGGCACCGGATCCGAACTGGGCGCACTGTACCCGGTGCTGACCTTCTTCACCTGGCTGACCAACACGGGCGCCTTCGGGCTGGTCCTGCTGCTGGTGCTGATCTCGGCGGCCGTGATCGGCTACTTCCGCAAGCATGGCGAAGGCTACTCGCTCTGGACCCGCCTGTTGGCGCCGGCCCTGGCGGTGCTCAGCCTGGGTCTGGTGTTCGTCCTGATTGTGGTCAACTTCAATGTCCTGATCGGGACCGAGGGCCCCTCCACGCTGTCCTGGCTGCTGCCGGCCCTCGTGGTGGTGCCGGGCATCGCAGGGGTGGCCTGGGGCCTGTACCTGAAGTCCGCCCGGCCGCAGCTGTACGCCGGCATCGGCTACGGCGGCGAGCAGGACTGACGCCCCGGCAGCTGCCGGGGCCACCGCCACAGGCCGGTACAGACAAAGGGCGCACGCGGAGGGTTCCGCGTGCGCCCTTTCGCCCGGTTCCCCGTCCGTCCGACGGCGGACCGACGGCCGGGTGCCCGGCGCAGCCGCCTCAGGAAGCCGTCACTGGGCGGCTTCCGGATGGGTGCGCAGGTACTCCTGATGGGCTTCCTCCACCCGAAGGTTGGCGCCCCTCGTCTCCTTCACGACGGAGACCGCTATGAGCGAGACGATGCACAACGCGGCGATGTAGATTCCGATGCTGACCGTGGTGCCCGTTTCGGCCAGCAGCAGTTCGGCCACCAGCGGAGCAAAGGCGCCGCCGAGGATGGCACCGATGGCATAGCCGATGGAGACGCCGGAGTAGCGGACGTTGACGGGGAACATCTCGGCATAGAGCGCCGACTGCGGTCCGTAGGACAGGCCCAGGCCGATGGTCAGCACGAAGGCCGCGACCGCGAACCAGAGGATGTTGGCCGTGTCGATCAGCAGGAACATCGGAACCGCCCACACCAGCAGCAGGGCGTAGCCGATTTGGAAGGTGCGGATCCGGCCGAGTCTGTCCGAGATCATTCCGCCGAACAGCGTGAAGATCAGCCAGCCGAACGCTGCCACGATCGTGGCCAGCAGCACGGGGCCCCGGTCCATGCCCAGGCCGCCCGCCTGGACGGGCCTGGTGGCATAGGAGGAGAAGAAGGCGATCAGCAGGTAGCCGGCCGCGTTGTTGGCGATGAAGATCAGGGCGGTGAGGATGACTTCCTTGGAGTTGTGCCTGAACAACTGCCCCAGTGGTGTGGCCGACTCCTTCTTCCGCAGCAGCATTTCCTTGAAGACGGGGCTTTCGTCAACGGCGCGGCGGATCAGGTAGCCGACAACGATGAGCAGCACCGAGCACAGGAACGGGATGCGCCAGCCCCAGGCCAGGAACGCTTCCTGGCTCATGGATGACGTGGCGATGAACATGACGGCGGTGGCCAGGATCATGCCGCACGGGACGCCGATCTGCGGATAGGCGCCGAAGTAGCCGCGGCGGTCGCGGGGGGCGTGTTCGACGGACATCAGGGCAGCACCGCCCCATTCGCCGCCTGCCGAGAAACCCTGCAGGATCCGGAAGAGCACCAGCAGGATCGGAGCCCACACGCCGATCTGGGCATAGGCGGGCAGCAGGCCGATCAGCGTGGTCGCCGCGCCCATCGTCACGAGGGTGAACACGAGCATCTTCTTGCGTCCGAGCCGGTCGCCGAGGTGCCCTGCGACGATGGCCCCCAGGGGTCGGAACAGGAAGCTGATGCCCAGCGTCGCCCAGGAGATGATCTGGGCCAGGGCAGCATTCTCCTCGGCCAGCGGGGCGAAATAGAGGCCGGCCAGCACCAGGCCTGCCGCCTGGGCGTAAATGAAGAAGTCGTACCATTCGATGGTGGTACCAACCAGTGTCCCGGCAAGGACCTTGCGCTCCTCCTGCCGGGTGGCCTGCGGGAGCGCGCCTGCGGGTTCTTCTGTTGTTGACATTGGTTCCTCCGGTGCATCGGCTGAACAACGGATCATTTACCGACAGAACGGCCGGTTATACGACAAATGCCACGTATATGCACTGTAACGCAGAACACACCGCCGGACCTACCGGGGGTGTGTTCTGCATGGGCCGGCCCGGCGGGCGCCGGAGGGCCGCCCTGAAGGGCTTAGTCCTCGCGGGCGAGGAATTCGCGGATGCGGGCGCGGGCGGGTTCGCGGTCGTAGCTGTTGACCAGCGCGCCGGCCATGCGGACCGGATCGCCGAAGAAGAAGTACTCGTACAGCGACTCGCGTCCGGAGAAGCCGGAGATCGAGGCATCGAACGCCAGCTTGAACAGGCGCACGCGCTCGGGGCCGGTCAGGGTCTTGGCCTGCAGGTACTTCTCGATGTCGGCGCGGGCCTCGCTGTTGACATCCGCCTCGCCGGGCAGGGCCATCAGGCCGGAGGCGGAGAACTTGCGGATGATCTGCGGGAACCGCTGAGCAATCTTCGGGTACCAGTTCCGGGCCGCGTTCAGCGTGCTCCAGCGCGGGAGCATGATGCCCTCGTCGTTGAGCTCGGCGTCGGCCTCGGCGGCGCGGATCAGCGCCTTGCCGATTTCGACGTCGATGATCAGCTCGGCGAGGTCCTCCTGGATGTGCTGGAAGCCGTCGATGCCGATGGAGGCGGCCAGCTCGGAGGCCAGGCCCAGGTAGAAGGTGCTCTTGGCAACGGTGCGGGTGACGACCTGGTGAGTCATCAGGGCCCCGGCGCCGGTCTCCGCGTACCAGGAGTTGCACAGGTCCGGGCGGCCGAGCATGAAGATGCGCTCGTTGGGCACGAAGACATCCTCGAAGACGACCACCGCGTCCATTTCCTCGAAGCGGGACGCGAGCGGCTCATCGTGGACGCTGCCGCCGTTGTACAGCGAGGCCCGGCAGAGGTAGCGCATTCCGGGGGTATCGTTCGGCAGGGCAAAGGCGTAGGAATACGGGGCGTCCTCCGGGGTGCCGCGCAGCAAGGTGGAGGGGAAGACCAGCAGTTCATCGGCAATCGGGGCGATCGTGGCAAGCATGCGGGCACCGTTGATGATGATGCCGTCCTCGCGCTCCTCGGTCACGCGGGCAGCCAGCTGGCCGCCGAGCTGCTCGGAGCCGGAAACCGAGCGGTTGACCTGCGGGGGGATCAGGGTGTGGGTGGCCAGCAGGTCGTTTTCGCGGGCGTACTCGTAGTACTTCTCGATGCGCTCCCCGAAGACCGGGTCCGCCTTGGCGAAGAACTTCCTGGCCGTCGACAGCGCAGTCAGGGAGGAGTTCATATAGTCGCCGGAGCGGCCCAGGAAGCCGTTGGAGAACTCTGCCCAGGTGGAGATGGCCTTGCGGCGCTTCTCCAGGTCCTCAATGGAGCGGGGCACCAGGAAGGAGGCGTTGACCAGGTCGCCGGTGGTCGGCGAGGTGTAGGTCAGGGCCTCCTGGTACTTCGGGTCATGCTGCATGTCGAACAGCTTGGCGTAGGTCCGGGCGTTGTTGCGGAACATCGGGTGTTCGGCGATCTTCTCGGAGACGACCTCGCCGTTGATGACCACATGGGGGTGCATCGAGTTGAGCTTGTCCAGGTACTGCTGTCCGGTACGGATGCCCATTGTCTTTCTCCAGGTTTCGTCGGTGGATCGGTGGTTCTGCGCGGTCCCGGGACTGCCCTAGAGCAGTTCCTCGATGCCGAGCCGGCTTTCGGGAATCGTGGTGAAGCTGCTGTTGGCGAAGCCCAGGGCGTCGCCGCTGCGGTAGTTGAAGTCGACGACCTCGCCCAGGTACAGGGTGTGGTCCCCGCCGTCGTAGGCGGCCCAGGGCTTGCACTCGAAGAAGGCGAGGACATTGCTCAGCCGCGGCGCGACCCCGCCCTCGACCCAGACCGGCTCATCGGAGGGCTTGCCGGCAAAGTGCATGGCCAGCGCGCGCTGCTCGGCCCCGAGGATGTTGACCGTGAACGGGCGGCCTTCCAGCTCGTCGTGGGCCTTGGTGGACCGGGCAATGCCGACCAGCACCAGCGGCGGCTCCATGGAAACCGAGGTGAACGAGTTGACCGTGATGCCGTGGCGCTTGGTCACGCCGTCGAACGTCACGATCGCCACCCCGGTGGCGAACCGTCCGAGGCTGCCGCGGAAGTGGTGCTCCCGCGGCCGCAACACCTTCGGCGGAATGCCGGCCGGGGCCGGAACACCCTGGTTCGGAGTAGCAATCATCAGCTGGTCCTTAACTGTCGGTCGTAACGCCGGATCGGTCCCGGAACCCGGTTCCGTCCCCATGGGCATCCGACTGCGTCCCCGCGTGAAGTTCTATAGTTGAACATTGCGTCCTGATATAGAACAATAAGGGAATGTGAGCACGGGCACAACTCCCTGTGTGGAATTTCTCAACATGATGTCTCCAAAGGATGACCAGATGCCCTCCAGCGAAGCTCCCGCCAAGTCCGGCGCGGCCCATTCCCAGACGCTCTCGCGGGGTATCCGCGCCCTCGAAATCCTGGCCGATGCCCCCGCGCCGATGACGATCGCCGAACTGTCGGCCGCACTGGGCGTGCACCGTTCCATCGCCTACCGGATCCTGCGCACGCTGGAGGACCATGCCCTGGTCATGCGCGACCCGTCCGGGCGCGTCCAGGCAGGCCCGGGGCTGGCCGCGCTGGCACGCGGCGTCTCGCGCGACCTCCAGTCCGCGGCGCTGCCGGAGCTCACCCTGCTGGCCAACCAGTTGAAGATGACGGCGTTCATTGCCGTTTGGGACCAGCATGACTGCGTCACCTTGGTCACGGTGGAGCCGCGCCATGCCGGCGCGACCCTGGCCCAGCGTCCGGGGACGCGGCATTCCTTCAGCGCCGGGGCTCCGGGCATTGCGATCCAGTCCGCCTTGAGCGAAGAGCAGTGGGAGCGGCTGGCCCCCGGCCAGCAGTACCGGCCCGAGTCGCGTGCGGCCGCCGGCCTCGGCTATGCGGTCAGCCACGACGAGGTCATTCCCGGAGTGTCCTCCGTGGGCGCACCCATCCGCATTCCGGGACAGCTGCCGGCGGCCATCGCCGTCGTCTACATCCACGCCGACATCGGCAATGAGGAAATCGGCCAGGCGCTCGTGCGCGCCGCCGCCAGTATCGAGGCCGAACTACGCTGACGGCTCAGGAACAGCGCCGGCCCATCACCAGGGCGCACAGCAGGCTCAGCAGCAGCATGGCCGCCGCTGCGCCCGCGGCGACCAGGAAGGCCCCGGCGTGCCCGTGGGCCTGCGCGGCTCCACCGGCCAGCGCGGCGCCGAGCGCCGACCCCAGGACGACGCCGCTGGCCAGCATGCTCATGACGGTGCCGAGGCGGTGGGCCGGGGCCAGCATGGCGCCGAGGCTGTAGATCGTCACCATCGCCGGGCCCACCGGCAGTCCGGCCGCCAGCAGCGCGGCAACCATGGGCGCCGGGGACTGCGGCAGCAGGAGCAGCAGGGTGAAGGCCAGCAGGGCGGCGGCGCTGAGGATCCACCGCCAGGTGTGCGCGAAGCGGTCCGGCCAGAATGCCACGCTCAGGGCGGTGGCCGCCGAGCTCAGGCCCAGCAGCGCGTACAGCAGTCCCGCGGACTCGGCGGCATCAAAGCTGCCGCCGAAGGCACTGAGCCCGTTCTGGGTGGCGCCGAAGAACGCGCCCATGGCCGCCATCCCCAGCACTGGAAGGGCCGCCGGGACCAGTGCGGCCAGCCGGAGGCGGCCCGGCCGCGGCGGCCCGGAGTGCGCCCTGCCGGCCGCGGGGCCCACGGTGCGGTGGGTGGGGTGGAGGGCAAACGCGGAAACCATGGTGAGGGTCAGGACGGCGGCCACGGCAAAGGCAAGCCAGGGTGCCACAAGCGCCGCGAGCAGGCCGACCAGCGCCGGGCCCAGCACGAAGGTCAGCTCGTCCGCGGTGCTTTCATAGGACAGCGCGGTGTCGCGCACCTGAGGGTGCCCATCCGTCATGGCCATCCAGCGCACGCGGGCCAGCGGGCCCACCTGCGGGCAGGTCAGGCCCATCAGCAGCGCCGCGGCCAGCACGACACCGGCTCCGCTGCCGGCAAATCCGGGCACGAAGCGGACCACTGCCAGCAGTCCGGCGATGGCGAGGCTGTGTGCTGCCGCGGCAACCAGCAGCACCCTGCGCTGGCCCTTCCGGTCGGCCAGGTAGCCTTGGCCCGGCGCACCGGCCGCGGCCCCGATCCCGACCGCCCCGGCGGCCATGCCGCCCAGGGCGTAGGAGCCGGAGGCCGTAGTAACCAGGGTCAGCGCCCCGACGGTAAGCATGGCCAGCGGCAGGCGGGCCAGGAAGCCGACGGGCTGGAAGGATCTGCCGGCGATTTCGGGCAGCCGCCGGTAGCGGCCGAACAGGCCCGCAGGCCGGGTGGCCGGGCCATCCGTCGCGGGAGCTGCGGAGGTGGCGGAAGAAGAGGAAGTAGTCATGGCAATCCGGTAGCGTGAACCGCGCATCGTCCCGCCTCCCGATGCGCACAACCCGGATAACGGACCGATTCTACCAGCCCGGACGGCTCCGGCCCTTCCGCAGTGAGCTGCGCGAGGTCCGGAGCGTTAGCCGGCTTCCGCGAGCACCAGCTCCACGGTGGATCCCCGCCTGCCCTTGGACACCCGCAGCTGGGCCGGGATGCGTTGCTTCATTTCCGGCACGTGGCTGACCAGGCCGACCACCCGGCCGCCGTCGCGCAGCCCCTCCAGAGCGTCCATGACCTGTTCCAGTGCCTGCTCGTCCAGGCTGCCGAACCCCTCGTCCACGAACAGCGTTTCGATGTCCACGCCGCCGGCCTCTGCCTGCACCACATCGGCCAGCCCCAGCGCCAGGGCCAGCGAGGCCATGAAGGACTCGCCGCCGGAGAGCGTGGCGGTATCCCGGCGCTGGCCGGTCCAGGCGTCGTTGACGTGCAGGCCGAGCCCCGACTTCTTGTTGCCCGACTTCGAATCGTCGTGCACCAGGGTGTAGCGGCCGTCCGTCATGGTGCCCAGCCGCTCCGAGGCTGTCGCCGCGATCTGTTCCAGGCGGGCGGCCAGCACATAGGTGGTCAGCGTCATTTTCCGCTCGTTCTCGCCCAGTCCGCGCACCGTGTCCGCCACGGACTGGATCCGCTCGTAGCGCTCCCGGGCCGCGTCCAGCGCCGCCGTGGCTTCGGCCAGCCGGGGACCGTAGGACGCCAGCTGCCGGTCCGAGGCCCGGAGCACGCCGCTGCGGACCTGCAGGTCCCGGACTTCCTGCTCCAGTTCGGAGGCCCGGCGGCGCAGCTGCCCGAGGGCGTCCGCGTCCGGCAAGGCCAGGCCCGCCTCCCGGTCCCTGCGGGCACGGACTACCCGTTCGGAATCCTGCAACAGCTGCAGCCGCTGTCCGAGCAGGGTATGTTCCTCGATGACGGCCTGCACCGCCTGCAGGTCCGCGGTCGAGAGCAGGGCCGCGCGGGCCTGTTCCTCGCCGTCGAACGCGGAGCCGGCGATCGCTGCGGCCAACTCGGCGGTGCTGCGTTCCAGCGCGGCCGCCGCATGGCGGCTGGCGGCCAGCGCCTTGATCCCCTCGCCCAAGGCCGCGCAGAGCTCTGCCAGTCCGGCGGCCTGCTCGGCCAACGTCCTGCCGGCGGGCGCGAGCGCAGCCAGCTTGCGGGCGAGTTCTTCGCGCTGTCCCTGCACTGCCTTTAGCTCGGTGCCCGCGGCCGCGTGGTCGATGTCCAGCCTGGCCGCCTGCCGTCCAAGTTCCTCCAGTTCCGCGGCGGCCGCCGCGGCCTCGGCCTCCAGCCGCTGCCGGGCCTGGTCCGCCTGCTGCGCCGCCTCCAGCGCT
>NZ_JBHTML010000098.1:0-14691 GCF_042679445.1 Arthrobacter sp. GCM10027362 | reverse complement strand
TGCGGTTGGCGCCGGACAGCCCGGTGCTGGCCCGGGCGGCCGAAGCGGGCGCCGAGGTGGAGGAGTACGACGGCGCCGCCGAGCTGATGCTGGCCCGCACCGTCAATGCGGACGGGCGCAGCCGGGCCTACGTGGGCGGACGCAGTGCCCCGGTGGGGGTGCTGGCCGAACTGGGCGAGCAGCTGGTGGCGGTGCACGGCCAGTCCGACCAGCTCAGGCTCAAGAGCCAGGCTGCCCAGCGCGAGGCGTTGGACAAGTTCGCCGGGCCGGCCCTGGCTGCGGCGCTGGCGGCCTACCAGGCTTCCTACCACCGCTGGCGCGAGGCGACCGCGGAGCTGGGCACCTTGCGCACCGAGGCCCGCGAGCGGCTGCGGGAGGCCGAAAGCCTGCAGCTGGCGCTGGAGGAGATCGACGGCGTGGATCCGCAGCCGGGCGAGGACGAGGACCTGAAGGCCGAGGCGTTGAAGCTGGCCAACGTGGAACAGCTGCGCGCGGCAGCGGTGCTGGCCCACCAGGCGCTGGTTGCGGAGGAGGACTACGGGGAGTCCTCCGACGCGGTCACCCTGGTGGACGCGGCCAAGCGGAGCCTGGAACAGGTGCGGGACGAGGATCCGGAACTGGGCAAGGCGGCCGAACGCCTGGCCGAGGTCGGCTATGTGCTGGCGGACGTGGCCGCGGAGCTGGCCAGCTATGCCGCGTCGCTGGACAGCGAGGGCCCGGGCCGGCTCGAGGAGGTGGAGAGCCGGCGGGCGGACCTGGCCAAGCTGGTGCGCAAGTACGCCCCGAGCATCGACGAAGTGCTCGAATGGAGCGCCGCGGCGCGGGCGCGGCTCGACGAGCTGACCGATGATTCGTCCCGGATCGAGCGGCTGGAGGCGGAGATCGCCGAGCTGGAACAGCGGCTGCAGGAACAGGCCGCCGCCGTCACCGCCCTGCGCCGGGAGGCAGCCGGTGAGCTGGCGTCCCGCGTGGGCAGGGAACTGGCGGCCCTGGCGATGGCCAATGCGCAGCTGAACATCGAGATCGAGCCGGCGGAGCTGTCTTCGCACGGTGCGGACAGTATTTCCTTCCTGCTCAAGCCGCACGCCGGTGCCGCGCCCCGGCCGCTGGGCAAGGGTGCCTCCGGCGGTGAACTGTCGCGGGTGATGCTCGCCATCGAGGTGGTGCTGGCGGCGGTGGACCCGGTGCCGACCTTCGTGTTCGACGAGGTGGATTCCGGCGTCGGCGGCAAGGCCGCCGTCGAAATCGGCCGGCGGCTGGCGATGCTGGCCAAGTATGTCCAGGTGATCGTGGTCACCCATCTGCCGCAGGTGGCAGCCTTCGCGAACCAGCACATCCGGGTGTTCAAGACCTCGTCCCCGGCCAAGGCCGGAGGCAAGGACAACAGCGAGGGCGTGACGGCCAGCGACGTCACGCTGCTGACGGACGAGGAACGGGTCACCGAACTGGCCCGGATGCTCGCCGGCCAGGAGGAATCCCAATCCGCCCGGGCGCACGCCCTGGAACTGATCGAGGGGGCCAGGCAGGGACTGTGACCGGGTAGCATCGGCAGCAGGCAGCGCGGCGTCGGACCCGGGGCCGCCGGAAAGGTGATAGGCTCGAATTCCGTGGTGCAGCGAACTAATTCCCGATTCTCCAAGTCGTCCCAGACGACCAAACACATCTTCGTCACCGGCGGCGTGGCGTCCTCGCTCGGGAAGGGGCTGACGGCTTCCAGCCTCGGCCACCTGCTCCGGGCCCGTGGCCTCTCGGTCACCATGCAGAAGCTGGATCCCTACCTGAACGTGGATCCGGGAACCATGAACCCCTTCCAGCACGGCGAGGTCTTCGTCACCGACGACGGCGCCGAGACGGACCTGGACATCGGGCACTACGAGCGCTTCCTGGACGAGAGCCTGGACGGCTCCGCCAACGTGACCACCGGGCAGGTCTACTCCACGGTCATCGCCAAGGAGCGCCGCGGCGAGTATCTGGGCGACACGGTCCAGGTCATCCCGCACATCACCGACGAGATCAAGCGCCGGATGCGGCTGCCCGCCGAGCCTGCCGCCGGCCGGAAGGCCCCGGACGTGATCATCACCGAAATCGGCGGTACGGTCGGGGACATCGAGTCCCAGCCGTTCCTGGAGTCCGCCCGCCAGGTGCGCCAGGACATCGGCCGGTCCAACGTCTTCTTCCTGCACGTTTCGCTGGTGCCGTACATCGGTCCGTCGCAGGAGCTGAAGACCAAGCCCACGCAGCACTCCGTGGCCGCCCTGCGTTCGATCGGCATCCAGCCGGACGCCATCGTGATCCGCTCCGACCGGGAAGTGCCGCAGCCGATGCGGGAGAAGATCGGGCGCATGTGCGACGTCGACGTTGACGCCGTCATCGGCTGCCCGGACGCGCCGAGCATCTATGACATCCCCAAGACGCTGCACTCCCAGGGACTCGACGCGTACATCGTCCAGGCCCTGGACCTGAAGTTCAAGGATGTGAACTGGACCAAGTGGAACCGGTTGCTTGAGGCCGTCCACAATCCCCGGCACGAGGTCGAGGTGGCCCTGGTAGGCAAGTACATCGACCTGCCGGACGCCTACCTCTCCGTCACCGAAGCGCTGCGCGCCGGCGGCTTTGCCAACAAGACCCGGGTCAAGATCCGCTGGGTGCCCTCGGATGACTGCGCGTCCGAGGACGGTGCGGCCACGTCCCTGGCCGGCGTGCAGGCAATCTGCGTCCCCGGCGGCTTCGGCATCCGCGGCCTCGAGGGCAAGCTCGGCGCGCTCAAGTTCGCCCGCGAGCACAAGGTGCCCACCCTCGGCCTGTGCCTGGGCCTGCAGTCCATGGTGATGGAATATGCGCGCAACGTGGTGGGCCTCGAGGGTGCTTCGTCCACGGAATTCGATCCGGACACGGAATACCCGGTCATCGCCACCATGGAAGAGCAGCTGGACATCGTCGAAGGCCGCGGCGACCTGGGCGGCACCATGCGCCTGGGCCTCTATGAGGCCTCGCTGGTTCCCGGCTCCGTGATCGCCTCCACCTACGGCACGACCGAGGTGAGCGAGCGGCACCGGCACCGCTACGAGGTCAACAACCAGTACCGGCCGCAGCTGGCCGAGGCCGGGCTGGTCTTCTCCGGTACGTCTCCGGACGGCAAGCTGGTCGAGTTCGTCGAGCTGCCGGCGGAGGTGCACCCGTACTACGTCTCCACGCAGGCCCACCCGGAGCTGAGCTCGCGGCCGACCCGGCCGCACCCGCTCTTTGCCGGCCTGATCGCCGCGGCCCTAAACCACGGCAAGGCACCGGCGAAGAAGGAAAACACCGGCGCCAAGGCCGGGGCCTAGGATGGTTGCTGCCGCTTCCCCCGGGCTTGCCGACCAGCCGGATCCGCGGAAACTGCTGGATTCGAAGGTTGTCTACGAGGGCCGGATCTGGGACGTCGTCAGTGACACGTTCAGCCTGGACGGCAGCGGCGAGGACGCCCTGGTCCGCGACTACATTGCCCACCCCGGCGCTGTGGCGGTCCTGGCCATGGACAGCGCCGAACGGGTCCTGCTGCTGAAGCAGTACCGGCAGCCGGCGCGGATGTCCCTGTGGGAGATTCCGGCCGGGCTGCTCG
This sequence comes from Arthrobacter sp. GCM10027362, assembly GCF_042679445.1. Taxonomy (NCBI): domain Bacteria; kingdom Bacillati; phylum Actinomycetota; class Actinomycetes; order Micrococcales; family Micrococcaceae; genus Arthrobacter; species Arthrobacter sp. GCM10027362. Next base: position 11,090 of record NZ_JBHTML010000098.1, on the reverse strand, counting down.
ATGTCGACGGCGAGGACTTCGCCGCCGCCGCGGCACGCGAGCTGGCCGAGGAGGCGGACCTGACCGCACGGCGCTGGGACGTGCTGGTGGACTTCTTCAATTCGCCCGGGTCCTCCAGCGAGGCGATCCGGATCTACCTGGCCCGGGATCTGGCCGATGTTCCCGAGGACCAGCGGCATGTGCGCACCGATGAGGAAGCCGAGATCGAGCACCGCTGGGTGGACCTCGAGGAGGCCGTGGCCGCCATCCTGGGCGGACGGCTGCACAATCCGTCCGCCGTCGTCGGCATCCTCGCGGCCGCCGAGGCGGCCCGGACGGGCTTCAGCGGGCTGCGCCCGGCGGACGCGCCCTGGCCCGAACATCCCTCGCAGCGCCATACCTGGGGTACGCCGGGGCGGGACAGGGCCTGAGCGCCGATGCCAGTATCCGGGGCGGGAGTCGCGACAGCCGCGGGGCCGGGCGGACCGACGCCGCTCGGCCGCGCCGCGGAGGACTATCTGCAGCACATGGGGGTGGAACGCGGCCTGGCCGCCAATACCCTGGCCGCATACCGGCGGGACCTGAACCGCTATCTGCGCTTCCTGCAGCAGCGCGGCATCACCGCCCCGGGGGACATCTCGCGCCAGGACGTGTCCGCGTTCGCGCAGGCGTTGTCCGACGGAGCCGACGGCGCGTCGCCGCTGAGCGTGCGCTCGGCGGCCCGGACGATCGTGGCGGTCCGCGGGCTGCATAAGTTCTGGGTGCTCGAAGGCACCACCGTTTCCGACGCCGCCGGGGATGTGCATCCGCCGATGCCGGGCAAGCGCCTGCCCAAGGCGATCTCGGTGGCCGAGGTGGCCCGGCTGCTCGAGTCCGTGGGCACCGACTCTCCGGCCGGGCTACGCGACCGGGCGCTGCTGGAGTTCCTGTATTCCACAGGCGCCCGGATCAGCGAAGCCGTGGGGCTGGATGTGGACGATGTGGCGGTCGAACGCGACGGCGACGGGCCCGCCGTCGTCCGCCTGTTCGGCAAGGGCTCCAAGGAGCGGGTGGTGCCGCTGGGCTCCTACGCGGCCGAGGCCATCGACAACTACCTGGTCCGGGCCCGTCCCGGGATCGCGGCCAAGGGCCGGGGGACGCCGGCGTTGTTCCTCAATGTCCGAGGCGGGCGGCTGAGCCGGCAGAGCGCCTGGACCATCCTGAAGACCGCGGCCGAGAAGGCCGGCATTGCCCAGGACGTCTCCCCGCACACGCTGCGGCATTCCTTTGCCACCCACCTGCTCGAAGGCGGGGCGGATGTGCGGGTGGTGCAGGAGCTGCTCGGGCATGCCTCCGTGACCACCACCCAGGTCTACACCCTGGTCACGGCGGACACCCTGCGTGAGGTCTTCGCGGCGGCCCATCCCCGGGCCGTGGGGTGAGCCGGCAGCGGAGGAACGTCAGGGCCCGGCCCATCGCCGTCGCCCTGTGCTTTCTGCTGCGCGGGGACGGCCCGGGCCTGAGCGTGCTGCTCGGGCGCAAGAAGGCCGGCTTCGGCGCCGGCAAGGTGGTCGGCGTCGGCGGCAAGCTGGAACCGGGGGAGAGCAGCGTCGAGGCGGCCTGCCGCGAGGTGCTGGAGGAAACCGGGGTGCTGGTCCGGACCGAGCACCTGCGGCCGGCGGGCCGGATCTTCTTCGACTTCCCGGCCAACCCGGGCTGGAACATGGATACGGAACTGTTCGTGGCCCGGCAGTGGGAGGGCGAGCCGGCCGAATCCGAAGAGATCGTGCCGGCCTGGTACCAGGTGGCCGCCCTGCCGCTGGCGGATATGTGGCACGACGCCGGCAACTGGCTGCCGCTGGCCCTCACCGGGGGTGTGCCGCAGCTGCGGATCGTGCTCAACCGCGACAACGAGACGGTGGCCGCGGTCCTGCCGCTGGCCCGGTAGGCCGGTATGCCGGATCGCGCCCCGTCCAGGCGTGGACGGGGCGCGATCCGGCAGTGGACAGGTTAGAGCTGCACGGAGCGCTGGTCCGGCCCGTTGTACTCGCTCAGCGGGCGGATCAGGGAGTTGGCCTCGAGCTGTTCCATGATGTGGGCGGTCCAGCCGGTGATCCGGGCGGCGACAAAGATCGGGGTGAACGTCTGGGTGTCGAAGCCCATCAGGTGGTAGGCGGGCCCGGCGGGGTAGTCCAGGTTCGGCTCGATGTTCTTGCGCTGGTGCATGCCGGCGGCCAGCGCGTCGTACAGGACGCTGATTTCGGGGCGGTTGTAGTGCAGGATCATCCGGTCCAGCGCCGCCTTCATGGTCGGCACCCGGGAATCGCCGTGCTTGTACACCCGGTGCCCGAAGCCCATGATCTTCTTCTTGCTCGCCAGGGCGTCCTCCAGCCAGGCGGTGGCCCGCTCGGCCAGGTTGTCCCCGTCCAGGCCGATCTGCTCGAAGGTCTCCATCACGGCCTCGTTCGCGCCGCCGTGCAGCGGGCCCTTCAGGGCGCCGATCGCCCCGGTGACCGCCGAGTGCAGGTCCGAGAGCGTGGAGGTGATCACCCGGGCGGTGAAGGTGGAGGCGTTGAAGGAGTGCTCGGCGTAGAGGATCATCGAGGTGTTGAAGGCGTCCGCCACGTCCGGGGCGGCCTCCTCGCCGAAGCTCATCCAGAGGAAGTTCTCCGCGTAGCCCAGGTCCGGCCGCGGGTCCACCGGCTCCTGGCCGTGCCGCCGGCGCTGGTCGTAGGCCACCACGGCGGGGAAGGCGGCGAACAGGTCCATCGCCTTTGCCAGGTTGGCCTCGGGCGAGGAGTCCTCCGCCTGCGGGTGGCGGGCCCCGATCACGGACGCGGCAGTCCGGCACACATCCATCGGATGGGAGGCCAGCGGCAGGGTGTCGATCACCGATTTCACCACCGGGTCCAGGGCCCGGTTCGCGCGCTCGCGCCGGGTGAATTCGGCCAGCTGCCCGTCGTCGGGCAGTTCCCCGTTCCAGAGCAGGTAGGCCACTTCCTCGAAGCTGCACTTGGCGGCCAGTTCCTGGACCGGGTAGCCGCGGTACAGCAGCGAGTTGGTCTCCGGATTGACCTTGGAAATGCGCGTGGTGTCCACCACAACGCCGGCCAGCCCCTTATGGATCTGCGGAGCGGGCGCAGTGGTTTCAGTAATCATGACGGCTCCTTGCTGATTCATTTCGTGCCGAGGGACTGGGCAGGCTGGCCCGGCACCTGGAAGTTGAAGACCGAGGTATCAAAGTGGTTGTACGCTTCATAATCCACCAATTCGTACAAACGTGCACGCGTGAGCATGTTCGGTACCTCGGATGCCTGTGTGCCCTCGGCCTTGAGGACCTCGAGGGTGCGTTCGGCGGCGCCCATGGCGATGCGCAGCAGGGTGACCGGGTAGATCACCATGTTCACGCCCGCCTCGGCCAGCTGGTCCACGGTGAACAGGTCGCTCTTGCCGAATTCGGTCATGTTCGCCAGCACCGGCACGTCCACGGCGTCCCGGATGGCGGCGAACTCCTCGAGCGTGGCCATCGCCTCGGGGAAGATGGCGTCCGCGCCGGCGTCCACCAGGGCCTTCGCCCGGTCCTGCGCGGCGGCGAGGCCGTCCACGGCCCGGATGTCGGTGCGGGCCATGATCAAAAAGTCCGGGTCCCGGCGTGCGTCCGCGGCGGCGCGGATCCGTTTGGCGGCGGTGCCGGTGTCCACCACGTTCTTGCCGTCCAGGTGCCCGCAGCGCTTGGGGTTGAACTGGTCCTCGATGTGGCAGCCGGCCAGCCCGGCGTTTTCCAGCTCCTGGATGGTGCGGGCCACGTTCATGGGTTCGCCGAAGCCGGTGTCCGCGTCCACCAGGGCCGGCAGGTCGGTCATCCGGGCAATCTGCCCGGCCCGGGTGGCGACCTCGGTCAGGGTGGTCAGGCCGATGTCGGGCAGGCCCAGGTCGTTGGCCAGCACGGCGCCGGAAATGTAGACGCCGTCAAAGCCCTTTTCCTCGATCAGCTTCGCGGACAGGGGATTGAACGCCCCGGGGAACCGGGCGATGGTGCCGGAGGAGAGCATGGCACGCAGCGCGGCCCGCTTCTGCTCCGGAGTGGTCTTCGAATACAGCATCAGAAGAGTCCCTTCGGTCCGGAGGACAGGTCGATGACCCCGTCCGCGGCCTGGATGTTCAGCTGGTCCAGCTCGCCTGCGGCCAGTTCGGGCAGGCGTTCGACGGCGGCCAGGAACCTGTCGATCTCGGCGTCGTCCACCACACCCCGGGCCAGGGTGCGCAGCTTGTTGACGTACTGCCCGCGGGCGAAGGGCCGGGCGCCGAGCGGGTGGGCGTCCGCCACGGCGATCTCGTCCACCAGCGTGGAACCGTCGGCCAGGGTGATTTCCACCCGGCCGCCGAAGGCCTTTTCGCTGATGTCCAGCGAGTGGTAGCGGCGGGTCCATTCCGGATCCTCTTGCGTGGTGACCTTGCGCCAGAGCCCGACGGTGTCCGGCCGGCCGGCGCGTTCCGGGCTGTAGGAATCCACGTGGTGCCAGGAGCCGTCCTGCAGCGCCACCGTGAAGATGTAGGGGATGGAGTGGTCCAGCGTCTCGCGCGAGGCCGTCGGATCGTACTTCTGCGGGTCGTTGGCGCCCGAGCCGATCACGTAGTGCGTGTGGTGCGAGGTGTGGATGACGACGCTCTTGACGTTGGCCGGATCGGCCAGTTCCGGATGCTCCTGGTGCAGCCTGCGGGCCAGGTCGATCAGGGCCTGGGCCTGGTATTCGGCCGAGTGCTCCTTGGTGTAGGTGTCCAGGATGGCGCGCTTGGCCTCGCCCGGGGCCGGCAGCGGCACCTCGTAGGAGGCCTCCGGCCCGTCCAGCAGCCAGGCGATCACGCCGTCTTCGCCTTCGTAGATCGGCACCGGGGAGGTCTGCCCGCGCATGGCGCGGTCCACCGCTTCCACGGCCATCTTGCCCGCGAAGGCCGGGGCATGGGCCTTCCAGGTGGAGATCTCGCCCTTGCGGGACTGGCGGGTCGCCGTCGTCGTGTGCAGCGCCTGGCCGATGGCCTGGAAGATGGTTTCGACCTCGAGCCCCAGCAGCGTGCCGATCCCCGCCGCGGCCGAGGGACCGAGGTGGGCCACGTGGTCGATCTTGTGCTTGTGCAGGCAGATGGCCTTGGCCAGGTCCACCTGGATCTCGTAGCCGGTCGCGATCCCGCGGACCAGGTCCCGGCCGGCGGCACCGGTATGCTGGGCGACGGCCAGGATCGGCGGGATGTTGTCGCCCGGGTGCGAGTACTCGGCGGCCAGGAACGTGTCGTGGTAGTCCAGTTCGCGCACCGCCACGCCGTTGGCCCAGGCAGCCCACTCCGGCGAGGTCTTCTGCGGAACGCCGAAGATGCCGGCCCCGGCCCCGCCGGTCGATACCGGATGGCTCAGGGCCTGGGCCCGGGCCGCCACGATGGGACCGCGGTTCAGGGACGCGATGGCCACGGAGGCATTGTCGATGATCCGGTTGCTGACCATTTCGGTGACTTCGTCCGTGACTGGAACCGGGTCCGCGGCGACCTGGGCGATCTTCCAGGCGAGCTGCTCTTCGCGCGGCAGGTTTTCCTCGCTGCGGTAGACGCGCACCTTGTGATTAATGGTCATGAAGCTGTCCTCTCGGATGACTGCTGGGTGGATTTGAGGTGTTCGAGACTCTGGTGCAGGTGCACGAGGGTGGCCGCCGCCGCGAGCTGGCTGTCGCCGGCGGCGATGGCGCCGGCGATGTTGGCGTGTTCGGTGGCCGCGGCCAGCAGGCGGTCGGGGTTGTCCTTGGCCAGGCGCCGGATCCGCGCCATGTGCACGCGCAGGTTCCTCAGTGCCTGGCTGAGGTATTCGTTGGCGGCGGCCTCGTCGATGGTCGCATCCAGGCGGGCCACCAGCTCGTAGTAGCTGTGCCGGTCCGGGTCGTCCCCGCGCAGCAGCGAGGCCGCGGAGGCGAATTCCTGCTGCAGCTTCCGGAAGTCATCCGGCTGTCCGCGGCGGGCTGCCAGCGAGGCGGCCTGGCACTCCAACGCCGTGCGCAGCTCGAACAGTTCGGCCACATTGTCCAGGGAGATGTCGGTGACGACGACGCCGCGTCCGCTGTGCGGTGCGGCCAGGCCCTCGGCGGTGAGCCGGCTCAGGGCCTCGCGCAGCGGAGTGCGGGAAACGCCGAGGCGCTCGGCCTGCTCGACCTCTCCCAGCACCGTCCCCGGGGGGATGCGCCATTCGACGATGTCCTCGCGCAGCGCCCAATAGGCGCGGTCGCTGGCACGCATGCCGCCTCCTTCCCGGTCCGCCGTGCTGTGCTGGCCTGAAACCGGCACCTGACACTTCGATTGTATACACGGAAACGCCAGAGGCAAGAGAATTCCGCAAATTTTCCGGACTTATGTATACAGAAGCCTTGTTTTACCGCGGAGGAGCGGCCTACCATGAACTGCATCACACCGGACGGATCCGAGGAGACGATGTGGACGCCAGCTACCGCGGTACCTATGAATTCAGCTGCCGGGACCCGGAACGGTTCTGGCTCGAGGCCGCTGCCGGCGTCGACTGGGACACGCCGCCGCGGCAGGCGCTGGACGAGAGCGCCGCGCCGATCTACCGCTGGTTCCCGGACGGTGAACTCAATACCAGCGTCAATGCCCTGGACAGGCACGTAGCAGCCGGCCGCGGGGACGCGACCGCCCTGGTCTACGATTCGGCCATGCTGGGGATCCGGCGCAGCTACAGCTACCAGGAACTGCTGCGGGAAGTAGAGTTGTTCGCCGGAGTGCTCAAGGCCCGCGGCATCGGACGCGGGGACCGCGTGGTCATCTACCTGCCGATGGTGCCCGAGGCCGTCGTCGCCATGCTGGCCTGCGCCCGCCTGGGCGCGGTGCATTCGGTGGTGTTCGGCGGTTTTGCCCCGCGCGAGCTGGCAGCGCGTATCGACGACGCCCGGCCGGCCGCCATCGTCACGTGCAGCGGCGGGATCGAACCGTCGCGCCGGATCGAATACCTTCCGGCGGTGGCCGAGGCGCTTGCGCTCGCCGGCCACACGGTGGCGGACGTGATCGTCAAGGCCCGCGGAGGTTTCGAACACGGGGTGGACGAGTACGCCGGCAGCCGGGAGGGCACCGGCTGGCATGACTGGGACCGGCTGGCCGCGGCCGCCGAACCGGCGGGCCCGGTGGCCGTGGCGGCCACGGACCCGCTGTACATCCTCTACACCTCCGGCACCACCGGGGCACCCAAGGGCGTGGTGCGGGACAACGGCTCGCACGCGGTCGCCCTGACCTGGTCGATGAAGAACATCTACGACGTCGGCGCCGGGGACGTGATGTTCACCGCCTCGGACGTGGGCTGGGTGGTGGGGCACTCCTACATCGTCTACGGCCCGCTGCTGGCCGGGGCCACCACCGTGCTTTACGAGGGCAAGCCCGTGGGCACCCCGGATGCGGGAGCCTTCTGGCGGATCGTTCAGGACCACAGGGTCAAAGTGCTCTTCACCGCGCCCACGGCGCTGCGGGCCATCCGCAAGGCCGACCCGGAAGCGGCGAAGGTCAGGGAGTACGACCTTTCCAGCCTGCACACGCTGTTCGCCGCGGGGGAGCGGCTGGACCCCGAAACCTATCAATGGGCCTCCGCCGCGCTGGGTGTTCCGGTGATCGACCACTGGTGGCAGACGGAGACCGGCTGGGCCATCGCCGCGAATCCGGTGGGCCTGGAACGGCTGCCGCTGAAGCCCGGTTCGCCCACGGTGCCGGTGCCCGGCTACCAGCTGATGGTGGTCGACGGCGCCGGCCGGCCGGTGCCGCCAGGGGTTGAAGGCAATATCGTGATCAAGCTGCCGCTGCCGCCGGGGACGCTGACCACGTTGTGGGGCAACGACGAGCGCTTCATCCAGTCCTACCTGGCGGTCTTCGACGGGTACTACAGCACAGGGGATTCCGGCTACCTGGACGAGGACGGGTACCTGTTCGTCATGGGCCGCACCGACGATGTCATCAATGTCTCCGGGCACCGGCTCTCCACGGGCGCAATGGAACAGGCGGTGGCCGCGCATCCTGCCGTTGCCGAATGCGCCGTGATCGGGGTGGCCGATCCGCTCAAGGGGCAGCGTCCCAGCGGCTATGTGGTCCTCAAGCGCGGGGCGGACATCGGTGCAGAGCAGCTGCGGCAGGAGCTGGTGGCACTGGTCCGGGCGCAGATCGGCCCGGTGGCGGACTTCAAGGACGTCCAGGTGGTTCCGGCCCTGCCCAAGACCCGCTCGGGCAAGATCCTGCGCAAGACGATGCGCCAGATGGCCGACGGCGAGCAGTACACCGTGCCGTCGACCATCGAGGACGCCTCGGTCCTGGACGACCTGCTGCCCATCCTGCGGCCGTAGAGTGGGGCGGCCCAATCCCTACTGGCGCCAGCGGTATTCGAATTCCGGCCGGCCGCGGGTGCCGTAGCGGGGCGTCCGGGACACCGTGTTCTGCTCGGCGAGGTGTTCCAGGTAGCGCCGGGCGGTGACCCGCGACATCCCGAGCCGTTCGCCGACTTCGACGGCGGAGACCGGGCTGCCGCCGTCCCTGAGCAGGCCGATGACGTTCTCGAGGGTGTCCTCGGACAGCCCCTTGGGCACCGTTGCCGGTCCCGGGGTGCGCAGGGCGGCAAGGGCCATGTCCACGGCCGCCTGGGTGGTGGCTTGGCCGTGCTGGGCCAGGCTCTCGCGGAACTGGCGGTAGTGGTGCAGCTTGTCGCTGAAGGCGGCGAAGGTGAACGGCTTGATCAGGTACTGGGCAACACCGGAGGCAATCGCCTTGCGCACCATCGGCAGTTCGCGCACCGCAGTGACGGCGATGATGCCCACCGGCAGGCCGGCCCCGCGGATCCGGCGCAGGATGTCCAGTCCGTGGTAGTCCGGCAGGTTCATGTCCAGCAGCACCAGATCCACCGGAACGTGCGGCCCGTGTCGCTGCTGGGACAGGCCCAGCAGCGACAATGCCTCCGACCCGGTCCGGGCCACGGCAGCCAGTTCGAAGCCGTCGACGCGACGAACGTATTCGGCGTGGGCGGCCGCGGCGATTTCCTCGTCCTCGACCACCAACACCCGGATCGGGGCGCTCATGCCGGGTCCCCTTCCGGATTCGCGGCCGGTTTTCCTTCCAGCGGAAGGCTGACCGTAAAGACCGTGCCGTCGTCGTTCTCCACGGTGATTTCCCCTTGCAGCCTCTTGACGGCCTGGCGCACCAGCGCCAGGCCGACGCCCCGTCCCTGCGCGCCGGCAGGCTTGGTGCTGTAGCCCAGCTCGAAGGCCCGGTGCAGCGCTTCGCCGGACAGCCCCGGCCCGTTGTCCCGGACCTCGATCCAGAGCCGGTCCGGCCCTGTCAGGAAGTCCACCGACACCTCCTTCACCTCCTGCACCCCCGTGTCCCCGGCAGGACCGGGGCCGGCGACAGTGACGGCGTCGAAGGCGTTATCCAGCAGGTTTCCGACGATGGTGACCAGGTCCGCCGGATCCAGGCGCCGGGCACCGGCAGGAACGCCCGCCGCAGGGACGCCGATGCTGCCGGCCGTGATGCCCAGGTTGATGCCGAGTTCGTTCGCCTGGGCGGCCTTGCCCACCAGCAGGGCGGTGACGAAGGGCTCGTCCACCGCGGCCACCACCTCGTCCGTCAGCTGCTGGGATTGCTGCAGGTCGCGTGCGGCGAACTGCAGGGCCTCGTCCCCGCGGCCGAGTTCGATCAGCGACACGATGGTGTGCAGCCGGTTCGAATGCTCATGTGTCTGGGCCCGCAGGGCATTGGCGAGCGTGCGCATGGATTCGACCTCGCCGGCCAGGGACTGGATTTCGGTGTGGTCGCGCAGGATGGCCACGGTGCCGAGCCGCTGGCCGGCACTGCCGGCGTCGGAGGCGGTCCGCGGCCGGGGACCCGGCCTGCCCGGCGGCGGCAGGGCGGGGTCCTGGCTGACGACGAGGATCCGGTCCTCGGTGGCGTAGTGTTCGTCCCGGGCCTGCCGGCCGCTGAGCAGCAGCTGCCGCAGGTCCTGGGGCAGCGGCAGGGAGGCCACGTCCATCGGGGGACTGCCGGGTTCGCGCAACGGCAGGTCCAGCAGCCGGGCCGCATGGTCGTTGTACAGCACGAGCCGGCCCTGCGGGTCCACCATCAGCAGGCCTTCACGCACCGAATGCAGCAGCGATTCGTAGGAGACGAAGATGCTGGAGAGCTGCTCCGGGCCCCAGCCGAGGGTAACCCGGCGCAGGTACCTGCTGATCAGCCAGGACACCAGGGTGGACAGGGCCAGGATGGCCAGGCCGGTGAGGATGACGAAGGGCACCCGGGCGTTGACGGCCACCGCTACGTTCGTGACGGTGACCCCGGCGGCCACCAGCGCCTTGACGGACCCGGAGGCATCCTTGACCGGCACGATGGCCCGGACGGACGGGCCCAGCGTGCCGGCGAAGACCTCGGTCGCCGGCCGCCCCCGCCGGGCTGTTTCGATGCTCCCGATGTACTTGCGGCCGATCTGCTCCGGATCCGGATGGGTGAAGCGGGTGCCGTCCGGCGCCATGATGGTGATGAAATCCACCGGGGTGTCCCGGGCAATGTCCTCCACATACGGCTGGAGCACCCGGGTGGGCGAGGGGGACCGGACCGCGTCGAGCACGAACGGGCTGTCCGCAACGGCCACCGCGAGCGAGAGCATGCGCTGCGCGGCCCGGTCATAAGCCTGCTGCCGGGCATCCAGGAACAGCACCGTGGACACCGCCGCCGTGACCAGGGCGACCAGCAGCAGCTGGCCGGCAAAGATCCTGGCCGCCACGCTCCAGTTCTTCACGGGCATCTCCTTCCGCCATCCTCCGCCGTCCTCCACGGTACGGGCCGGCGAACAGTATGAACTCAATAGTGATCCAGCCCACTGTGAGCCGGAACATGGTGGGCATGGCCGGGGAGGTCCCGGCCGGTGTCAACCATCCAGGAGTTCCTCCCATGGCATCGTCAGTATCTGAAGCATCGCCGCTGCAGGTTCCGCCAGTCCGGCAGAAGCGCAAGAAGGACAAGACGCATTTCCTTTATCTTGCCGTCATTGCCGCGGTGGTGCTCGGCGCCGTCCTGGGCCTGCTGGCACCTGAGTTCGCCAAAGGCCTCAAGCCCCTGGG
>NZ_JBHTML010000097.1:0-14702 GCF_042679445.1 Arthrobacter sp. GCM10027362 | reverse complement strand
GCCGCCGGTGCCATCGCCCTGGCCGCCCTGGCCGCCCTGCCGCTGCTGGCCGGCGGCAGACCGGTCGTCGCCTCCGTCCCGGACCGGACCATCCTGGTGCAGTGGGACGCCGCCCCCGGCACTGCCGGTTCGGAAATGCACCGGATCATGGCCAAAGCCAGCGCCGAACTGAAGACGGTGGAAGGCGTCCAGGCCGTCGGCGGCCACGTCGGCCGGGCAATCACCTCGGACACCGCCGCCGACGTCAACTCGGGCGAGCTCTGGGTCACCATGCGCGACGGGGCCGGCTTCGATGATGTCAGGACGGCCGTCCAGGAGATCGTGGACGGCTATCCGGGACTGACCAACAAGGTTGTCACCTACCCCGAACAGCAGATCGCGGCCGTGCGCGAGGCCGGCGAGCGCGGCTTTGCCGTACGGGTCTACGGCGTGGACCTGGAGATCATGCGTCAAAAGGCCGAAGAGATCAGGCAGGTCCTGGCCTCCACCGAGGGCGTGGCCAACGCCCGGGTCGACGTCACCGTGGACCAGCCGGTCGCCGAAATCGAAGTGGACCTGGCCGCCGCCGAGCGGCACGGGATCAAGCCCGGCGACGTCCGCCGCGCAGCCGCGACGGTCCTGCAGGGCATTGAAGTCGGCTACCTGTTCGAGCAGCAGAAGGTCTTCCAGGTGGTCGTCAAAGGCAGCGAGCAGACGCGCAGCAGCCTGACCAGCGTCAAGGAGCTGGTCATCAACACCCCCCGCGGCGGACACGTGCGGCTGGGGGAGGTGGCGGAGGTGAAGATCGCCCCCAACCAGACGGTCATCCGCCACGATGACACCTCCCGCCGGGTCGACGTCGTGGCAGATATCCAGGGCCGGAACCTGGCGGATGTCAAGGCCGACGTACAGGCCGCGATCAGCCGGATGGACTTCCCGGTCGAATACCACGCGGAGATCCCGCCCCAGTACGAGGAACGGCAGGCCTCCGGCCAGCTGGTCTGGTGGCTGGCCGCGGCTGCGGCCCTGGGCCTCCTGGTCCTGCTGCAGACGGTGCTGGGCAGCTGGCGGCTCGCTGCGCTGACGTTCGTCCTGCTGCCGGTGGCGCTCCTGGGCGGGGTCGCGGCCGCCATCCTGGCCGGCGGCATCGGCTCGCTCTATTCCCTGGCCGGTTTCGCCGCCGTCCTGGCCATCGCGGTCCGGGACGCGGTCCTGTTGTTCGGCCGCTTCCAGAGGCTGCAGGCGGCCTCGCCGCAGGCATCCCGGGATGCACTGATGCGGCAGGCCGCCGGCGACCGGTTCGTGCCGACCCTGCTGGCCGCACTCGCAACGGCGCTCGTGCTGCTGCCGCTGGTGCTCTTCGGCGGCCTGGTGGGAACCGGCACCGTCCTGCCGCTTGCGGTCATCGTATGGGGCGGACTGGTGACAACAACGCTGCTCACGCTGGTTGTCCTGCCGGTTCTCTTCCTCCGCTTCGGGCCCAAGGAGCGTGCCGGCGGGGAAGGGTCGTTGCTGAATCCGGATGAACCTGTAGCGCAGGAGAGGCAGGCAGTGTCATGAGAACCACTGGTAGGGGGCAACGCCTGCGGCTGGTGGCGGCGGCATGGGCGGCAGGGCTCATGGTGGCGGTGGCCGGTTGCAGCGAACCGCCGGCCGAGGCGACTTCCGTGGCCGAATCGGCCACGAAGGAGGAAATCGCCGGCACCGGCCTGCACAAGATGACCCTCACCGCGAAGGCCATGGAACGCCTTGACCTGGCCACGGCCAAAGTGGCCGGCGGCAGGGGCGGCCTGCAGGTGCCCTACGGTGCCCTGATCTACGATGCCGAGGGCCGGACCTGGGTATACACCAATCCCGAGCCCCGGGTCTTCGTCCGGGCGGAGGTCATCGTGGACCGGATCGAGGGCGACGTGGTCAGGCTCCGCAAGGGACCGGCCGCCGGCACCGCCATAGTCACCGTCGGTGCCGCCGAACTGTTCGGCGCCGAATTCGACGCAGCCCACTGACATGCGCCGGATTGTCGGGTTCAGCCTCAGGTTCCGGTCGGTGGTGGTCGCCATCGCCGTCGGAATCATGCTGCTTGGGGGAGTGCAGCTGAGCACGGCCTCCGTTGACGTCTTCCCCGAGTTCGCCCCGCCGAAGGTGGAGATCCAGACCATCTGCATCGGACTGACGGCGGAGGAAGTCGAGCAACTCGTCACGGTGCCGCTGGAGGATGCCCTGCACGGCGTGGACGACCTGGAGCACCTGCGCTCGAAGTCGGTGGAACAGCTGTCCTCCATCGTCCTGATCTTTGAGCCCGGCACCGATCTGCTCAAGGCCCGGCAGCTGGTATCGGAGCGGATAGCCACGGTGACCCCCACCCTGCCCACCTGGGCCGCGCCGCCGGTCATGCTCCAGCCGCTCTCCTCGACCAGCCGGGTCATGAAGATCGGCCTGTCCTCCGAGGAACGTTCGCTGATCGAGATGTCCATGATCAGCTACTGGAAGATCAGGGCACATTTGCTGCGCGTTCCCGGGGTGGCCAACGTGGCCATCTGGGGCGAACGGCTGCAAATGCTCCAGGTTCAGGCCGAACCGGAGAAGATGAAGGCACAAAACGTCTCCCTGAACCAGGTCATGGAGGTGACGGCGAACGCTCTGGACGCGGGCCTGCTGCAGTACTCGGCCGGCGCGCTGATCGGCACCGGCGGCCATATCGACACGCCCAACCAGCGGGTGGGCATCCAGCACGTGCTGCCGATCACCACGCCCGAGGACCTGGCCAACGTCACCATCGAAGAACGTGGCGGCAAACCGCTCAAGCTCGGCGACGTGGCGAGGGTGGTCGAAGACCACCAGCCCCTTATCGGCGACGCGGTCATCAACAAGGGCGAAGGGCTGATGCTCATTGTCGAGAAACTGCCCTGGGGCAACACCCTGGAAGTCACCGAGGGAGTGGAAGCGGCACTCGAGCAGCTGAAGCCCGGGCTCAGCGGGATCGAGATCGACACCGAGATTTTCCGGCCGGCGAGCTTCATCGAGGAGTCGCTGGACAACCTGTCCCTGGCACTGCTGCTCGGCGTCGTCCTCGTCGTGATGGTCCTGGGAGCCTTCCTGTTCCAGTGGCGCACGGCGCTGATCAGCATCATCGCCATTCCGCTGTCCCTGGTGACCGCGGCGCTCGTGCTGTATGCCAGCGGCAGTTCCGTCAACACCATGGTGCTGGCCGGGCTGGTCATCGCCGTGGGCGTGGTGGTGGACGATGCGATCATCGACATCGAAAACATCATCCGCCGGCTGCGCCAGCACCGGGCCGAGGGCGGCACCAGGTCCACGGCGTCGGTGGTGCTGGAGGCCTCCCTCGAGGTGCGGGGTCCGATTGTCTACGCCACGCTGATCATCATCGTCGCCGCGGTGCCGATCTTCTTCCTCAGCGGCTTGACCGGGGCCTTCTTCCGGCCGCTGGCGATCTCCTACACCCTCGCGGTGCTGGCCTCCATGCTGGTCGCGTTGACGGTGACCCCGGCGCTGGCCCTGATCTTCATGCGCAAGGTGCCGCTGAAGGCGCAGGAACCCCCGCTCGTGCGGGTGCTCAAGCGGTGGTACCACGCGGTCCTGCAGCGCGTGATCCGCAGACCGGCCGCCGGCTATGCCGTCTTCGGCGTGATGGCGGCAGCCGGCGCCGTGATGGCGCCGATGCTGGGCCAGTCGCTGCTGCCGGATTTCAAGGAACGGGACTTCCTGATGCACTGGGTGACCCAGCCGGGCACCTCGGTGCAGGAGGAGTACCGGATCAGCCAGGCCGCCTGCCAGGAGCTGCTCACCATCGAAGGCGTCAACAACTGCGGCTCGCACATCGGGCAGGCGTTCGCCGCCGACGAGGTGGTGGGCGTGCACTTCGGCGAAAACTGGATCAGCATCGATCCCGGCGTGGACTATGACAAGACCCGTGCCGCGGTCTCGGAAGTGGTCGAGGGCTATCCCGGCATCCACCGCGACGTGCAGACCTACCTGAAGGAGCGGATCCGGGAGGTGCTGACCGGTTCCAGCAATGCCGTCGTCGTCCGGCTTTACGGCGACGACCTGCAGTTGCTCAGGTCCAAGGGCGACGAAATCCTGAAGATCTTCGAGGACACCCCCGGGGCCATCGACGAGCACGTTGCCCTGCAGGTGGACGTGCCGCAGCTCAGCGTCAAGGTGGACTTGGAGAAGGCCCAGCGGTACGGACTCAAACCCGGCGATGTGCGCCGCGCGGCAGCAACCCTGGTGGCCGGCGAAGAAGTCGGCGACGTCTACCGCGACGGCAAGGCGTACGACGTGCAGGTCTGGAGCCCGGTATCGATCCGCTCCGACGTGACGAGCATCCGCAGCCTGCCCATCGATACGCCGCACGGAAAGCGCATCACCTTGGCTGACGTTGCGGACATCGAACTCAAGCCCACCCCGAACGTCATTGAACGCGACGGCGGTTCCCGCCGGATCGACATCGAGGCCAATGTCGAAGACGGTGCCCTGGCCTCCGTGGTGGCGGCCATGCAGGCCGGGCTCCAAGAGGTCGACATGCCCGCCGGCTTCCATGCCGAGATCCTCGGCGAATTCCAGGAGCGCCAGGAAGCCACCCGGCTGCTGCTGACGCTGTCCGTGCTGGCCCTGGCGGCGATCTACCTGCTCCTGCAGGCATCCTTCGGCAGCTGGCGGCTGGCCACGCTGATCATGCTGACCCTGCCCATCGCGCTGGTCGGGGGAGTCTTCGCGGCCTTCATCGGCGGCGGCGTGCTGTCCCTCGGTTCGGTCGTCGGGTTCCTGACGGTCATGGGCATCGCCGCACGCAACAGCATCCTGCTGGTCAACCACTGCCAGCACCTGGAGAAGTATGAAGGCGCGGCCTTCGGGCCGGCGCTGGTGCTGCGGGGTGCCGGTGAAAGGCTGTCCCCGATCCTGATGACCACCCTGGCCACCGGACTCGCGTTGGTGCCGCTGGTGGTGATGGGCAACATTCCCGGCCACGAGATCGAGCACCCGATGGCACTGGTCATCCTGGGCGGGCTGGTGACCTCGACACTGCTGAACCTGTTCGTGGTGCCTTCGCTGTACCTGCGCTTTGCCAAGCCGCAGTCCCGGCGGCGGGAGGAACCGGAGCCCACTCCCGCCGCCGCAGTCTAAGCGGCCGAGGGTCCCGCCGCAGTCCAGGCGGCGGGAGGCCGGTGGACGCCAGGACCCCTGCCACTTCATTCCCGCTGCCGCCGGTAGACTGGTTATCTACAACCATTCACCATTTGCAGGAGACGCATGTCTGAGATCAATCGTGAGGCCGTGGCGCACCTGGCGCAGCTGGCCCACATTGAGATGACCGCAGAAGAACTGGACAAGATGGCCGGCGAGCTGGACGTGATCGTCGACTCGATCAAGTCCGTCAGCGAAGTGGCCGGCGGCGACGTGCCCGCCACGTCCCACCCGATCCCGCTGACCAATGTGTTCCGCGAGGACGTTCCCGGTCCGACCCTGACCAACGAGCAGGCGCTCTCCGGCGCCCCGGAGGCCGAGGACGGTCTCTTCAAGGTCCCTGCGATCCTGGACGAGGAGTAAGGCAGCCGTGAACGAACTGATTAGGCACAGCGCTGCCGAACTGGCCGGCCTGCTGGCCGCCAGGGAAGTCTCCGCCGTCGAGGTCACCCAGGCGCACCTGGACCGCATCGCCGAAATCGACGGCGAGATCAACGCCTTCCTGCACGTCAACACCGAGGAAGCGCTCGCCGTCGCCGCCGAGGTGGACACGGCCCGTGCCGGCGGCGGGGTGGAGGCCGAAGCGCTGCACGCCCTGGCCGGCGTGCCGATCGCGATCAAGGACCTGATCGTCACCATCGGCCAGCCCACCACCGCAGGGTCGAAGATCCTGCAGGGCTGGATGAGTCCCTACGATGCCACGGTGATCCGGAAGATTCGCGCGGCGAAGATGCCGATGCTGGGCAAGACCAACCTCGACGAATTCGCCATGGGCTCCTCCACCGAGCATTCGGCGTACGGACCCACACGCAACCCGTGGGACCTGGACCGCATCCCCGGCGGTTCCGGCGGCGGGTCCGCCGCAGCCGTGTCCGCCTATGAGGCCCCGCTGGCCCTGGGCACCGACACCGGCGGTTCCATCCGCCAGCCCGCCGCCGTTACCGGCTCCGTGGGGGTGAAGCCGACCTACGGCGGGGTCTCCCGCTATGGCGCCATCGCGATGGCCTCCTCGTTGGACCAGATCGGCCCGGTCTCGCGTACGGTGCTGGACTCGGCCCTGCTGCATGAGGTGATCGGCGGCCACGACCCGGCGGATTCGACGTCCCTGCCGGACCCCGTCGGCGCGCTCGCCGAGGCGGCCCGCAACGGGAATGTCGCCGGCATGCGGATCGGCGTGGTCCGGGAATTGCAGGGTGAAGGCTACGACGCCGGGGTGCAGCAGCGCTTCGACGAGTCCCTGGAGCTGCTGCGCGGCGCCGGGGCCGAGCTTGTCGAGGTCTCGTGCGCGAACTTCAAGTACGCCCTCGGCGCGTACTACCTGATCATGCCCTCGGAGGCCTCCTCCAACCTGGCCCGGTTCGACGGCGTGCGCTACGGCCTGCGGGTGCTGCCCGAGGACGGTCCGCTGACGATCGAGCGCGTGATGGGCGCCAGCCGCGCCGCCGGCTTCGGTGACGAGGTCAAGCGCCGGATCATCCTGGGCACCTACGCCCTGTCCGCCGGCTACTACGATGCCTACTACGGCTCGGCCCAGAAGGTGCGCACCCTGGTCCAGCGCGACTTCGACGCGGCATTCGCGCAGGTGGACGTGCTGGTTTCCCCGACCGCGCCCACCACCGCGTTCCGGCTGGGGGAGAAGCTGGACGATCCGCTGGCGATGTACCTGAACGACGTTGCCACGATTCCGGCCAACCTGGCCGGCGTGCCGGGTATCTCGGTGCCCGGGGGCCTGGCGGACGGGCTGCCGGTGGGCATCCAGTTCCTGGCTCCGGCCCGCGAGGATGTGCGGCTGTACCGGGCCGGCGCAGCGCTGGAGAAGCTGCTTGAGGAAAAATGGGGCGGACCGCTGCTCGCCCAGGCCCCGGTACTCGGAGGTGTGAAGTAAATGACTGCTGTAACGGATGAGGTCCTGTCCTTCGACGAGGCCATGGAGAAGTACGATCCGGTGCTCGGCTTCGAGGTCCACGTGGAGCTGAGCACGCAGACCAAGATGTTCTCCGCGGCCCCGAACGCCTTCGGCGACCAGCCGAACACCAACGTCAGCCCGGTGGACCTGGGCCTGCCCGGGGTGCTGCCGGTGGTGAACAAGGCAGCGGTGGAGTACTCCATCAAGATCGGACTGGCCCTGGGCTGCAAGATCGCGCCCTCGTGCACCTTTGCCCGGAAGAACTACTTCTACCCGGACACCCCGAAGAACTTCCAGACCTCCCAGTATGAGGATCCGATCGCCTACGACGGCGCCGTCGATATTGAGCTGGAGGACGGGACCGTCTTCACGGTGGAGATCGAGCGTGCGCACATGGAGGAGGACGCCGGGAAACTGACCCACATGGGCGGGGCCACCGGGCGTATCCACGGGGCGGAGTTCTCGCTGGTGGATTACAACCGCGCCGGCGTGCCGCTGGTGGAAATCGTGACCAGGCCGATTGTCGGTGCCGGCGCCCGGGCTCCCGAGCTGGCCAGGGCCTACGTGGCCACCATCCGCGAGATCGTGAAGAACCTGGGGGTTTCGGACGCCCGGATGGAACGCGGCCATGTGCGCTGCGATGCCAACGTGTCCTTGATGCCCAAGGGCTCCACGAAGTTCGGCACGCGTTCGGAGACCAAGAATGTCAACTCGCTGCGCGCCGTCGAACGCGCGGTGCGGTTCGAGATCCAGCGCCATGCGGCGGTGCTCGACTCCGGCCAGGCAGTGGTCCAGGAGACCCGCCACTGGCACGAGGACACCCGCTCCACCACCGCGGGCCGGCCCAAGTCCGACGCCGACGACTACCGTTACTTCCCGGAACCGGACCTGGTGCCCGTGGTTACCACGCCGGAATGGATCGAGGAGCTGCGCGCGCAGCTGCCCGAACCCCCGGCCGAGCGCCGCAGGCGCCTGAAGGATGCCTGGGGCTACTCGGATGCCGAGTTCCGTGACGTAGCCAATGCAGGGGTGATGGACGCCATCGAGGAAACCATCGCCGCCGGCGCCACCCCCGCTGTCGCCCGCAAGTGGTGGATGGGTGAGGTTTCCCGCCGTGCCAAGGAAGCCGAGGTGGATCCGGCGGAGCTGGGCGTCACCCCGGAAACCATCGTGGAGCTGAACTCGCTGATCGAAGCCGGCAAGATCAACGACAAGCTGGCCCGCAAGGTGCTCGAATACGTGCTGGCCGGCGAGGGCACGCCGTCGCAGGTAGTGGACAAGCACGGCATGGCCGTGGTGTCCGACGACGGCGCGCTGCTGGAAGCGATCGACGCGGCCCTGGCGGCCCAGCCGGACGTGGCGGAGAAGATCCGCGGCGGCAAGGTACAGGCGGCCGGTGCGATCGTCGGCGGCGTCATGAAGGCGACCCGTGGACAGGCCGACGCCGGCCGCGTCCGCGAGCTGATCTTCGAACGCCTCGGCGTCGAGGGCTAGCCCCGGCCGCTCCGGCGACTATCCGCGTGAGGCCCTTCCCCGGTACCGGGGAAGGGCCTTACGCGCGTCCGCTTACACGGCGTTCGTCGAATCCGTAATGAGGCTCTTCAGCTGCGCCGAGGGCAGGATGCCCAGCTCTTCGTCCAGCCGCGAATGGAGGTTTCCGTAAACACGGTGCGCCGATGCCCGGTTCCCGGCGGCCAGGTGGCCCTGGATCAGGCGCTCGTGGGCACTTTCCCGCAGCGGATCGACGGCGATCGCCGCCAGGGAGGCATCTATGGCGGTGCGGACGTCGCCTGATTTCAGGCAGCGGTCCGCCATCGTTTCGAGGGCACCGACGCGGAACTCGCGGATGCGTTCCTGGCCGTGGATGATCCACTCGTCATACCATCCCGGCAGCAGTTCCGCCTTTTCCAGGGACGCAATCATGTCCTTGGAGTACGGCGGATCGGGAAATCCGGGTCCGTCGTCGAAGGTGCCGAACATGATGTCCACATCGACTTCTACGGCGGGATTGAGCATCAGGGGATCCTTGCGGGACCCAAGCAGCTCCGGAAAATCGTGGGAGATTTTCCAGACACAGTTCCTCAGGTTTGCCGCGGCCTGGTCGTCGCTGCGTTCAGGCCATAACAGGCCGGACAGATATGCCCGGGATCGGGTTTCCAGCAGCGCCAGGGCCGTGAGGAGGCGCTGTTCCCGACGGGGCACGCGCACGTAGTTCCCGTTTAACGTCAGTTCCCAAGTTCCCAGTAGCTGCAGGCCCCATCCAGCGGCCTGGGGCCGGGCGGAAACATCCTGCCGTTCCAATGACTTTGACTGTTCCATCGTTCTTCCCCCAAATAATCCTGGGCAGGCACCAACCCCGTTGCTGCTGCCCCTGCCGTCGCCGGCATTGCCATGTGGAAGATGCGGCGCTAACGCCAGCGGAGAGTCCCCCCAAATGCGGCTTCCCCTCCCCGTGTCGGAACCTGTCCCCGGACAACGACCCTGATGGGACGTCGTGGCCCGACGAGAATGAACCCTAGCGTAATCCTCATGGAGTGCCCACCCCTCAACACGCCCGCCGGACGGAATGGTCTGGAACAAGGCGGGATACGGACCTAACGGGCATTTAACGCCGCGGCGACGGCGGCCCAACGCAGCCTTAACGGGTGGTGGTGTTCACTCGTGGTGTCAAAGCAAGTTGGGGGAGGGGGTGACAGAAATGACTGAACTGACCATGAGCGAGCTGGAGGCGCAGTCGGTGCAGATGCTGCCGGCACGCGAGACGCTTTTCAGCTTGAACTTCGCCGACGTCTGGGCTTCGAACTCGTCGGTGGCGGCGAACGTCCTGACCATTAACTCGCTGGCTGCCAGCGCCGCGGTGCAGAACATCGCTGTCCTGCAGCACTGACGGCTGCCGGAATGCCCGGTGCCCCCAGGGGCGCCGGGCATTTCCGTGCGGGCTTTCCGGCGCCCACCTCCTCGTCGCCCGAGGCGCCCTAAGCCCGGCGTGCGAAAGCCGACTTCGACGCCGGGCTGATCTGCCTGGCCGCGGCCCGGCACCCGCCTGGCCTTGACCCGGACCGCCAATGGATCAGGCCTGCCATGTTCGCCTGCCTTCCCGGCAGTCAGGCCACGCGCCATGGCCGCTGCCGGCCGGGAACTCGGCCTCCGGCTTCTCCGGCCCGGCCGCAAAAGGGATCCAATCATCTAACGGACATTTAACGCCGCGGCGACGGCGGCCCAACGCAGCCTTAACGGGTGGTGGTGTTCACTCGTGGTGTCAAAGCAAGTTGGGGGAGGAGGTGACAGAAATGACTGAACTGACCATGAGCGAGCTGGAGGCGCAGTCGGTGCAGATGCTGCCGGCCCGTGAGACGCTTTTCAGCTTTAACTTCGCCGATATCTGGGCTTCGAACTCGTCGGTGGCGGCGAACATCCTGGCCATCAATTCGGAGGCGGTCTCTGCTGCGGTTCAGACGATCATCGTCGCTCAGGACTGACGTCTGCCGTAATGCCCGGTGCCCCCAGGGGCACCGGGCATTTCCGTGTGTGGCCCGCCCTGCCCGGGCGGAGTCCCCAAACACTGGCACTGCCTGGTGTGTGGTACCTGACGGCCATGGCATCCGGGAGAGCGGATTTCAGGGCTGCGAAGGCGGAGGCCGCCCGGGCGAGGATATCTGCCTGCAGCAGCCGTGCCGCGACCATGTCCGCTGATCACCCGCAATTCCCGTTCGCACCGATGGACCCATGCCTGCATTCCCGTGCACGGCCCGGTCATCGTCGGCGGGATACGGACCTAACGGGCATTTAACGCCGCGGCGACGGCGGCCCAACGCAGCCTTAACGGGTGGTGGTGTTCACTCGTGGTGTCAAAGCAAGTTGGGGGAGGGGGTGACAGAAATGACTGAACTGACCATGAGCGAGCTGGAGGCGCAGTCGGTGCAGATGCTGCCGGCACGCGAGACGCTTTTCAGCTTGAACTTCGCCGACGTCTGGGCTTCGAACTCGTCGGTGGCGGCGAACGTCCTGACCATTAACTCGCTGGCTGCCAGCGCGGCGGTGCAGAACATCGCTGTCCTGCAGCACTGACGGCTGCCGGAATGCCCGGTGCCCCCAGGGGCGCCGGGCATTTCCGTGTGTGGCCGGCCCTGCGTGCAGGCCGCAGGATCGGGCTTCCCTGCCCCGGCAAACATGACCGGCGGCCGGCCGGACGTCATCCGGAACCGGCCGCCGGTCGGTTGGCCGGGGGCTAGGAGCCGACCTCCACATCGAGGAACCGCTCGACGGCTCCGCCGCCCAGGTCTTTGGCGATGATCCGCTCCAGCCGCGCGGCCGCATCCTCGGTCGCGGCCTTGGCCCTGGCCCGTGCCTGCCGGGCATCGGATTTCTCCGCGGCGGATTCCAGCCGGTCTGCCAGCTCCGCTTTGATCTGCGCCACGAGGTCCCGGGCAGCCGAGGACAGTTCACGCCGGGGCCCGCCGGCGAAGACGAACTGCAGGGCCGCCGCGGATGTGGAACAGGAGGCGCAGGAGGCGTTGACGGCGATGGCGCGATTGTTGACCGTGACGGATTCGCGGCGGGGTGCAACCACTACCTGCACCGAGACCGCAGACGCCGAACAGTCTGCACAGGAGGTGGCCCACGCGGAGGCAATGTTGTCCGCCGTCGCGCTGCCCTTGCGTGCATCGTAGTAGACAACCTGCACGGTTGTGGCTTCGCCGGCGCAGCCATCACAGTCGGCCGAGGACGTCGCCGTGGCATCCGCCTTCGCGGAACTGCTTGGCGTGCGCAGGAAGGTCTGGGCGGTGTCCCGGACCCGGGGACTGGCCGGGGTTGGCTGGGCCGAGCTGGTTGAATCGAGGCTGCGGCTCCAGGATGGCTTTTCCGGGCTGCCGGACGCCTTGGCAAAGTGGCCGGTGCCGCCAAAAAATGACCCGGCGGTGAGGGCGAGGATGATGCCCGTGGCTGCGGGAAATCTTCTCATGCGAGTGAACCTTTCCGTTGTGCGGATGAACCGCCTGAAAGTTTTTGAAACACCCCCTTGACCTTGAGGACTGTAATGGCGAAAAGACCATGTGGCTAGGGGCCCGCCTCCGGCCGGATCGAAAGGGTGCCGATGACGCCGGCCTAACAGGCAATTAACGCTGCCGCGACGGGGGCCCAACGGAGCGCAAACGGGGGCTGGTGTTCACTCGTGGTGTCAAAGCGAGTTGGGGGGAGGGGGTGAAACAAATGATCGAGGTGACCATGAGCGAGCTGGAGGCGCAGCGGGTGGAGATGCTGCCTGCACGTGAGACGCTTTTCAGCTTCAATTTTGCCAATGTCTGGGCTTCGAATTCTTCGGTGGCACTGAACCTGCTCACCGCTAATTCGGCGGCGACCAGCGCTGCGGTGCAGAACATCGCTGTCCTTCAGCACTGATACTTAGCGATCAACCCGGTGCCTGCCGAGGGCACCGGGCCCTGAAGAAAGGCGGAGGACAATGCCTGGAGAAATCATCAGGTTTGACGAACTGGCGGGCCAGCGGGCCGACCTTCTCCCGAACCGCGAGACGCTCTTCGTCAATGTCAATGTTGCGCCGGTTATCGGCGTCAACATGGCGTTCGCCATCAATGCCGCCACGGTTGGCTCTGTAGCACAGGCCAATGCATGGCAGCAATTGGTGTCGGTTAGCCACTAACCGACGAGGCTGCGCCTCCTCAAGGCCGGTGGGCATGTGGCAGCAACTGCGGCATGCCCACCGTTCCATTGCCCCAGGCCCCGCTGCCACTCTTTCCATCCACGTCAACTTCTTCGGGTGAGGACCATGACAACTGATTCCACCACTGCACCGGCGCCATTGTGGGCACGGGCCGAAGGCGTGCAGCTGCTCGGCGCCGTATCCGGTTCGGGGCTGGTCGAGGCAACTTATTTAGTGAAGCGCGGAGACGGCCAGCTGCTTCAGGTGTCCGAGCTGTTGAACCTGGTGGTCAGGGAGTTGGAGCCGGGCCGCGAGCCCGGGACCGTGGCCGAAGCGGTCAGTGAGTCCTTTGGCCGCAGGCTGACCCCGGAAGGGCTGGATCAGCTGATCAACGGAACGCTGCGGCCGCTGGGCCTGGTGGTGGACGCCAACGAGGAGGCGGGACAAGCCGCCGCACCTCCGCGCGCGAATCCGCTGCTGTCCCTGCGGTTCCGCGGGACTTTGTTATCCGAGCGCGTGGTGAACGCCGTAGCCGGTGCCCTGCGGCCGATATTCTTCCCGCCCCTCGTGGCCCTGGCGCTGGTTGCCCTGGTCGTGATGGATGCGGCACTGATTGTCCAGGGCAGCCTCGTCGCGGCAGCGGAAGAGGTGTTCGACCAACCCGTGCTGCTGCTGGGCCTGATGCTGCTGCTCATTATGGGAGCCCTGATCCATGAGCTCGGCCATGCCACAGCCTGCCGGTACGGTGGCGGACGGCCCGGCGTGATCGGCTTCGGCGTCTACATCGTCTTTCCCGCCTTCTTTACCAACGTGACGGACTCCTACCGGCTCGACCGGGCCGGCCGGCTGCGCACGGACTTGGGCGGCCTGTATTTCAATGTCTGGTGCCTGCTGGCGGCCGGAACCGGATACCTGCTGACGGGCAACGGTGTGCTGCTGCTGCTGGTGGTGATCATGCAGATCGAGATGGTTCAGCAGTTGCTGCCCACCGTGCGCTTCGATGGCTACTTTGTGCTGGCGGACCTGGCGGGCGTGCCGGATCTGTTCGCCCGGGTCAGGCCGGTCCTGGCGAGCCTGATTCCGGGACGCGGGGTGCATCCGCTCGTGGCGGAATTGAAGCCTGCGGCCCGGTGGATTGTGACGATCTGGGTTGTCACGGTCGTGCCGACGCTGGCGCTGGCCTTTGGCTGGCTCCTGATCAATCTGCCGGCGATCCTCCGTCGTTCGTTCGAAGCGATCGCCCACCATGCAGGACTGGCCGGGGCGGCCCTGCGGGACGTTGCCCCGCTGGAGTTCATCCTGGCCGTGCTCTCCGTGGTGATGCTGTGCATCCCCCTGCTCGGCCTGGGCGTGCTGTTGTGGAAACTGGCGGGCATGCTGGTGAATCGGGTGAGGAAACCCAAACCCGGGGGCCAGACGGCCAAACATCGGCTGGCAAAGACCAGGCACCGGCCGGCGGAGGCCAGGCACCGGCTGTCGAGGACGGCCCGACCGGGTGTCCGGGCGCGGGCATAGCAGCAGAAACGGTTTAATGGGCAGATGGCCAACCTGCCCGGTGCCGACATCGACATCACCGAGCCCTTGGTCCGGCTCCTGCTGGCGGAGCAGTTCCCGCAGCTGGCGGCCCTGCCGCTGGGGCCGGCCGCCGCCGGCTGGGACAACGTCATCTTCCGGCTCGGGGATTCGCTGGCGGTGCGCCTGCCGCGGCGCCAGGCCGCCGCACCACTGGTGCTGCACGAGCAGCAGTGGCTGCCCCGGCTCGCAGCCGGGCTGCCGGTCGCCACATCCGCGCCGATAAGATGTGGCGCGCCGTCGTCGTTCTTCCCGTGGCACTGGTCGGTGCTCCGCTGGTTCCAAGGTACGACGGCGGCCGGGCAGCCGGCCGCGCAGCGGCGGCAGTGGGCGGGCCGGCTGGCAGCCTTCGTGGACGGACTCCAGCAGCCCGCGCCGGCG
>NZ_JBHTML010000096.1:0-14724 GCF_042679445.1 Arthrobacter sp. GCM10027362 | reverse complement strand
CGGCGCGGCCGGCGGCGGCACCCTCGAGCACGCAGTGGGCGGTGTCGTAGCTGCCGTTGAGCGCGCCGGCCACGTGCTGGTTGGCCACCGGGGCCACCGGCACGAAGGCGGCGAGGGACTCGTCCCAGCGGGACTTGCCCTGGCGCTGGCTGTGCAGGTGGATGGTCGGGGTCCAGCCGCCGGAGACGGCCAGCAGGTCGGCTTCGATCCGGCGGGTGCCGCCGACCGGGGCGCCGGCGCCGTCGATCGCGCTGACGGTGACCGCGGAGATACGCTGTTCTGCATCCGCCGTGCCCTCGGTGTCCACCACGGCGGAGCCGGTGATGACCTCGATGCCGGCGCCGCGCACAGCCGCCGCGCGGGCGGACAGCTCGTCGCGGGCGTCGATGACGGCGGCGACCGTGATGCCGGCGGCGGCCAGGTCGTCGACGGCGTCGTAGACGCTGTCATTGGTGGTGAAGAAGGCCACGTTGCGGCCCGGGGCCACCGCGTAGCGGTTGACGTAGCTGCGCGCCGCGTTGGCGAGCATGATGCCCGGCCGGTCGTTGTTGGCGAAGGTGATCGGCCGCTCCAGGGCGCCCGGGGCCAGCACGACCTGCTTGGCGCGGATGTGCCAGAGCCGGCTGCGGGAGACGCCCGCGGGCGCCTCGCCGGCGTGGCCGGTGCGGTTCTGGCTGGCCAGCAGGTAGTTCGCGTCGTAGGACCCGAAGGCCACGGTGTGCTTGAGCAGCGTGGCTTCCTCGGCGGCCTCCAGCTCGGCGAGCACCTCGGCGGTCCACTCGGCTGCCGGCTTGCCCTCGACCAGGCGGTCCGCCTGGGCCAGCAGCGCACCGCCGAATTCGGCGTCCTGCTCGATCAGGATCACCCGGGCGCCGCCGCGCACGGCCTCGCGGGCCGCAGCCAGGCCCGCCGGGCCGGAGCCGACGATGACGACGTCGGCATGCACGTACTTCTTGTCGTAGCGCGCGGTGTCATCGCGCGGGTCCATGGTGCCCAGGCCGGAGAGGAACCGGGCGGCCAGGCCCTCGCGCAGCGCCACGGTGGTGGCGGTGAGCATGGACTCGTCCACCGGGTTGGCCGGGCCGGAGGCGGAGACGTGGATCAGCGCGTTGGTCTCCTCCACGCCCGCGCTCATGATGCCGCGCGGACGGTCCAGGTACATGGAGTTGCCGCAGCGGATGACGCCGTTGGCCAGCAGGGCGCTGGCGACGGTGTCGCCGCGGTAGCCGGTGTAGGACTTGCCGTCAACGGTGAAGGTCAGTTCGGCGCCGCGGTCGATGCGGCCCCCCGCTACGCGGTCGGCCGGCAGGCGGTGGGTCTGGGTGGTGCTCACTTCGCGGCTCCTTCCTGGGTGAGCGATTCGAAATCGGGGCGGGGTTCGCCGGCGCGGTAGACGGCCTTGATCTCGTAGGTGACGGTGTCACGGACGGCGTTGAACCAGCGGCGGCAGCCGCCGCTGTGGACCCAGCGCTCGGCGAACAGGCCCTTGGGGTTATCCCGGTAGAACAGGTATTCGGCCCACTCACGGTCGGTCAGCCGGCTGGGGTCCTCGGGGTAGGCCACGTGGGCCTGCCCGCCGTAGTGGTATTCGGTCTCGTCGCGCGGCCCGCAGAAGGGGCACTCAATGAGGATCATCTTAGGAGTCCTTCCTAGTGGGCCACGGCGGCGGCGCCGTGTTCGTCGATCAGGTGGCCGGTCTCGAAGCGCTCGAGCGAGAACGGGGCGTTCAGCGGGTGCGCTTCGCCGGTGGCGATGGTGTGGGCGAAGGTGTAGCCGGCACCCGGGGTGCCCTTGAAGCCGCCGGTGCCCCAGCCGCAGTTGACGAAGACGCCGTCCACCGGCGTCGTGCTCACGATCGGGGAGGCATCCAGGGTGGTGTCCACGATGCCGCCCCAGGTGCGCAGCAGGTGCGCCCGGGCGAAGATCGGGAAGAGCTCGACGGCGGCGGCCATCTGCTCCTCGATCACGTGGAACGCCCCGCGCTGGCCGTAGCCGTTGTAGGAGTCGATGCCCGCGCCCATGACCAGCTCGCCCTTGTGCGCCTGGGAGACGTAGACGTGCACGTGGTTGGACATGACCACCGTCGGGTGCACCGGCTCGAACAGTTCGGAGACCAGCGCCTGCAGCGGGTGGGACTGGATCGGCAGCCGGAAACCGGCCAGCTCGGCCACCACGGAGGAGTGGCCGGCGGCGGCCAGGCCCACCTTGTCGGTGAGGATCCGCCCGCGGGTGGTCTCCACGCCGACCACGCGGTTGCCGTCCTTGATAAAGCCGGTGACCTCGCAGTTCTGGATGATGTCCACGCCCATCTCGTCGCACTTGCGGGCAAAGGCCCAGGCCACGTGGTCGTGCTTGGCGATGCCGGCGCGCGGCTGGTAGGTGGCACCCATGACCGGGTAGCGGATGTCGTCGCCGATGTTGACGATCGGGCACAGTTCCTTGACTTCCTCGGGGGTCAGCCATTCGGCGTCCACGCCGTTGAGCTTGTTGGCGTTGACCCGGCGCACGGACTCGCGCACGTCGCCCAGGGTGTGGGCCAGGTTCAGCACGCCGCGCTGGCTGAACAGGAAGTCGTACTCGAGTTCCTCGGGCAGCTGTTCCCAGAGCTTCAGGGAGTGCTCGTAGATCGCCGCGGACTCGTCCCAGAGGTAGTTGGAGCGGATGATGGTGGTGTTGCGGGCCATGTTCCCGCCGGCCAGCCAGCCGCGCTCGAGGATGGCGATGTTGGTCATCCCGTGGTTCTTGGCCAGGTAGTAGGCGGTGGCAATGCCGTGGCCGCCGCCGCCGACGATGACGGCGTCGTAGGAGGATTTCGGCTCCGGGTTCCGCCAGAGGAAGTCCGGGTGCTCGGGCAGCAGGTCGGCCATTACTGGGCTCCGTTCAGGTCCGTGGTATTCGAGTACAGCGGGAATTTGGCAGCCAGGACTTCCACGCGGCCGCGCAGGGAGGCCTCGAGCTCGCCGGTGGGTTCCTGGGTCAGTGCGGTGGCGATAATGTCGGCGACCTCGGCGAAGGCGGCTTGGCCGAAGCCGCGGGTGGCCAGCGCCGGGGTGCCAATCCGCAGCCCGGAGGAGACCATCGGCGGGCGCGGGTCGAAGGGCACCGCGTTGCGGTTGACGGTGATGCCGATCCGGTGCAGCCGGTCCTCGGCCTGCTGGCCGTCCAGCTCGGAGTTGCGCAGGTCCACCAGGACCAGGTGCACGTCGGTGCCGCCGTTGACCAGGCTGATGCCGGCCGCCTTCACGTCCTCGGCCAGCAGCCGCTCGGCCAGCAGCTTCGCGCCCTCCAGGGTGCGCCGCTGGCGGTCCTTGAAGTCCTCGGAGGCGGCGACCTTCAGCGCCACGGCCTTGGCCGCGACCACGTGCATCAGCGGCCCGCCCTGCTGGCCGGGGAAGACCGCGGAGTTGACCTTCTTGGCGATCTCCGGGCTGTTGGTCAGGATGATGCCCCCGCGCGGGCCGCCCAGGGTCTTGTGCGTGGTGGTGGTGACGACGTCGGCGAAGGGCACCGGGTTCGGGTGCAGGCCGGCGGCCACCAGGCCGGCGAAGTGGGCCATGTCCACCATCAGGTAGGCGCCCACCGAGTCGGCGATCCGGCGGAACTCGGCGAAGTCCAGCTGGCGGGAGTAGGCGGACCAGCCGGCCACGATCAGCTTCGGCTTGTGCTCCTCGGCCAGCCGGGCGACCTCGGCCATGTCGATGCTGTGGGTTTCCTCCGAGACGCCGTAGGCCACGACGTTGTAGAGCTTGCCGGAGAAGTTGATCTTCATCCCGTGGGTCAGGTGTCCGCCGTGGGCCAGGTTCAGGCCCAGGATGGTGTCCCCGGGGGTCAGCAGCGCGAACATGGCGGCGGCGTTGGCCTGCGCCCCGGAGTGCGGCTGGACGTTGGCGAAGCCGGCACCGAAGAGCTCCTTCGCCCGGTCGATGGCCAGCTGTTCCACCACATCCACGTGCTCGCAGCCGCCGTAGTAGCGCCGTCCAGGGTAGCCCTCGGCGTACTTGTTGGTCAGGACCGAGCCCTGTGCTTCCATTACCGCGGCCGGGGCGAAGTTCTCGGAGGCGATCATCTCCAAGGTGGACTGCTGGCGCTGCAGTTCACGCTCCACGGCGGCGGAGACTTCGGGGTCGAGGGCGGCCATAGGGGCGGCCAGGACGTCAACCATTCACGTTCTCCTTGGATTTCAAAAGCTTCAGTATCAGAATCGAGAAACTAAAATTTCTTTTTTCGAGTTCTGATATATCAATACGTAAATGATGATATGATGACGATCACAAGCCAGTCAACACCTGAGGCAAAACCTTTTGACCAGGGGTGTCCGGCCGGCAGGCAGATCCTGACAGTGCAGTAGAAGTCCAACAGCAGATCCACCAGCAGAGCGGAGGAACCATGAGCTTGGAACTCGTCCCCGTCGAGACCGATCCCGAACCTGTCTCACTGGCCGAACAGGCCTACCGCGAGCTGCGGGACCGGCTGATCATGCTCGAGATCCGGCCCGGGGACCCGATCAACGACGGCCAGCTGGCCGCCGAGCTCGGCGTCGGGCGCACCCCGGTGCGCGAGGCGCTCAAGCGGCTGGAAACGGACCATCTGGTCATCTCCTATCCGCGCCGGGGCACCTTCGCCACGATTGTGGACATCACCGAGCTGGCCGACGTCTCCGAGCTGCGCCAGCTGCTCGAGCCGCTCGCTGCCCGCAAGGCCGCGCGCAACGCCGGCCCAGCCCTGCGCGCGGAGCTGGACGCGGTGGCCCGCACCATCGAACAGCTGGCCGACTCGGACGAGAAGCCGGACAAAAAGGCGCTGATGCGCTACGACCTGACCGTGCACCGGCTGATCTACAGGGCCGCCGGCAACCGGCACCTGGAGGATTCGCTGATCCGCTACGACAACCTGGCCACCCGCATCTGGTGCCTGGTGCTGGACAAGGTCCCCACCGTGGCCGGGCACATTACGGAACACGTGCAGCTGCTCGACGCGGTCGTCGCCGGCGACGAAGAGCTCGCCGCGCGGCTGGCGCTGGAGCACGTGACCAGCTTCGAGAAGACCATCCGGACAGTGCTGTAGCGGCGGGATTCAGGCGGCGAACAGTGCCGACCGCACCGCCGCCTCGAACCCGTTCACATGGCTGCGCGCCAAGTCGGCAGCGCGGTCCTCGTCGCCGTCGATCACGGCCTGCAGCAGGTCGAAGTGCTCATGCAGGTGTCCGGCAAGACCGGGCAGCTGGTCGATGACCAGGCACCAGATCCGGGTGGCCAGGTTGTCGTAGCGGATCAGCGTGTCTTCCAGATGCGGGTTGCCGGCGGCACGGTAGATGCCGCGGTGGACCCTGGCGTCGCAGTGGAGCAGTTCGACGACGCCGGCCGCCGCCATGTCGAAGGCCTCGACGTCCTTCATGATTTGGGCCAGTTCACGGCGCATGGCCGGCGTGGCCACCCGGGCCGCCCGGGAGGCCGCCAGCGGTTCGAGCTGCGCCCGGATCTCGGAAATGTAGGCCAGGTCGGTGATGTCGACCTTGGTGGCAAAGGTCCCCCGGCGCGGATAGGTCACCACCAGCCGGTCAACCTCAAGCCTTTTCAGCGCCTCACGCACCGGCGTCCTGCCAAAGCCGAGCTTTTTGGCCAGCGCCTCGTCGTTCAGCGGATCGCCGGGCCGGATATCCAGGGTGAGGAGCCGCTCGCGGATGGCCTCATAAGCGACGTCGGCCAGCGAGGAATGGCCGCCCGGCTCCGCCGGGGACTGAATGCCGTAGGACACGTGTCCTCCAATCTGTGGTGCGGCAGGCATTGACCTGACACCGGAACTACGCCTAGGCTACTACACATTCTTATATATCAGTCGGATACGGCGCATATATATAACTTTTCCCTCCGCATTCCCCTTCTCCCCTCAGGAGACTCACATGACTTTGTTGGATTCAGCAGCCGTGGTTCCCGGGACCCGGACGGCACCGGCCGAAGAAGCCGTGCGCCGGTTCGCGCTGACGCTCACCTGTCCGCAACGCCCGGGCATTGTCCATGCGGTGACGAGCTTCCTGCTTCAGCACGGCTTCAACATCGATGAACATCAGCAGTTCGACGACCCGGTCCGCAAGACCCTCTACCTGCGGACGGCCTTCTCCGGCCGGAGCAACAAGGGTGCACCGGCCCTGGCGGAGGAGTTTGCCGAAGTTGCCGGCCACTTTTCCATGAGCTACCAGATCCATGACCAGACCCGGATGCGGCTGCTGGTGATGGTCTCCAAGGCCGGCCACTGCCTGAACGACCTGCTCTTCCGCTGGCGTGCCGGCACGCTGGGCGGGGACATCGCCCTGGTGGTGTCGAACCATGAAGACCTGCGTCCGATGGCCGAGGCCGCCGGGCTGCCCTTCGTGCACCTTCCCGTCTCCCCCGACACCAAGCAGGACGCGGAGCAGGCCTTGCTCCGGCTGGTCGACGACCATGGAATCGACCTGGTTGTCCTGGCACGCTACATGCAGATCCTCTCGAACGACCTCTGCGCCGCGTTGGAAGGCCGCGCCATCAACATCCACCACTCCTTCCTGCCCGGATTCAAGGGGGCCAGGCCGTACCACCAGGCCTATGCCCGCGGGGTCAAGCTGGTCGGCGCCACCGCGCACTATGTCACGGCCGATCTCGACGAAGGCCCGATCATCGAGCAGGAAGTCATCCGGGTGGACCACACCTACCACCCGTCGGCGCTGGCAACCGTTGGCCAGGACGCCGAAGCGCTGGCCCTGTCCCGCGCCGTCCGGTGGCACTGCGAGCACCGCGTCCTGCTGGATGGCTCCAGCACGGTTATTTTCCGCTAAGGCCACAGCGCCGGCACCCGAACCGCTTCGAAGGAGAGCCTCATGGCCCACTCACCACGCATCGTCATCATCGGCGCAGGAATCGTCGGGGTCAATCTGGCCGACGAGCTTGTCAACCGCGGCTGGACCAACATCACCGTCCTGGAACAGGGACCGCTGAGGATGCCGGGAGGATCGACCTCCCACGCCCCCGGCCTTGTGTTCCAGACCAATCCGTCCAAGACCATGAGCCGGTTTGCCCGCTATACGGTGGAGAAACTCAAGTCCATCGAACAGGACGGCGCCAGCTGCTTCAACCAGGTCGGCGGGCTCGAAATCGCCACCACCGAGACCCGGCTGGCAGACCTGAACCGCAAGCTCGGCTACGCCTCCTCCTGGGGCCTTGAAGGCCGCCTGCTGGACCCGGCCGAATGCAAGGCGCTCTACCCGCTGCTCAACGAGGACATGGTCCTGGGGGGCCTGCACGTGCCCAGCGACGGCCTGGCCCTGGCGGCACGCTCTGTCCAGCTGCTGATCGAGCGCACCAGCGCTGCGGGCGTGGTCTACCGCGGCTCGACCCCGGTGCTTGACATCGAGCAGGCCAACGGGCGGGCCACCGGTGTCCGTACGCCCGACGGGACTGTTCCGGCGGACATTGTCGTCTGCTGCGCAGGCTTCTGGGGTCCGAAGATCGGCGCGATGGTGGGCATGGCCGTGCCGCTGCTGCCGCTGGCCCACCAGTACGTCAAGACGACGCCGGTGGACGAGCTCAAGGGCCGCAACGAGCTGCCCAACGGGGCAGGGCTGCCGATCCTGCGCTTCCAGGACCAGGACCTGTACTACCGCGAACACGGCGACCGGTACGGCATCGGCTCCTACGCCCACCGGCCCATGCCCGTGGACCTGGACAGCCTGGCCACCTACCGGGCCGAGGAGGTCAGCGAGCACCGGATGCCTTCCCGGCTCGAGTTCACCCTCGAGGATTTCCTGCCCGCCTGGGAAGCGTCGCAGCAGCTGCTGCCGGGGCTGCGCAACAGCGGGATCGACGACGGGTTCAACGGCATCTTCTCCTTCACCCCCGACGGCGGCCCGCTGCTGGGAGAGTCTTCCCAGGTCGGCGGCTTCTACATCGCCGAAGCGGTCTGGGTCACCCACTCCGGCGGCGTTGCCAAGGCCATGGCCGAACTGATCACGACCGGACGCTCCGGGACCGACCTGGGCGAATGCGACGTCGCCCGGTTCGAAGAAGTGCAGCTGTCCCCCGCCTACGTCAGCGAAACCTCGCAGCAGAACTTCGTCGAAATCTACGATGTGCTGCACCCGCTGCAGCCGCGGCTGTCGCCCAGGAACCTGCGGGTCAGCCCCTTCCACGCCCGGCAGAAGGAACTGGGGGCCTACTTCCTCGAGTCCGGCGGCTGGGAGCGGCCGTACTGGTACGAATCCAATGCCAGGCTCCTGAAGGAGCTGCCCACCGAATGGCGTCCGCCGGCCCGGGACGCGTGGGCGCAGATGTTCAGCTCGCCGATTGCCGCCGCCGAGGCCTGGAAGACCCGCACCGCCGTGGCCATGTACGACATGACCCCGCTGAAGCGCCTCGAGGTTTCCGGACCGGGGGCCCTGGCACTGCTGCAGCGGCTGACGACCTCGAACCTGGACAAGAAGCCCGGCGCCGTCACCTACACGCTGCTGCTGGACCACGCCGGCGGCATCCGCAGTGACATCACCGTGGCACGCCTGGACGAGCAGACCTTCCAGCTCGGCGCCAACGGGAACATCGACCTGGCCTACCTCACGAAGGAAGCCCGCCGGCAGACCGACGACGGCACTGCCGGCTGGGTCCAGGTACGGGACATCACCGGCGGCACCTGCTGCATCGGCCTCTGGGGTCCCCTGGCCCGCGACCTGGTCTCCTCGATCAGCGACGACGACTTCTCCAACGACGGCCTGCGCTACTTCAGGGCCAAGCAGGCCACCATCGGCGGGGTGCCGGTGACGGCCATGCGCCTGTCCTACGTGGGCGAACTCGGCTGGGAAATCTACACCACCGCCGACAACGGCCAGCGGCTGTGGGATGTCCTCTGGGAAGCCGGGCAGCCGTTCGGGGTCATTGCCGCCGGCCGGGCCGCTTTCTCCTCCCTCCGGCTGGAGAAGGGCTACCGGTCCTGGGGTGCGGACATGACCACCGAACATGACCCGTACCAGGCCGGACTGTCCTTCGCGGTCAACACCGCCAAGGAATCGTTCGTTGGCAAGGAAGCCCTCAAGGGCCGCACCGAAGAAGGCTCGGCGCGGCGGCTGCGGTGCCTGACGATCGACAACCCGCACTCCATCGTCCTGGGCAAGGAACCGGTCTTCTACAAGGATGAATGCGTCGGCTACGTCACGAGCGCAGCCTACGGCTACACCGTGCGCAAGCCCATCGCCTACTCGTACCTGCCGGCCTCCGTCAACGTCGGCGACGCCGTCGAGATCGAGTACTTCGGCAAGCGGATCCCGGCCACAGTGACCGCGGATCCGCTCTACGACCCGGAAATGAAGCGGCTGCGCGGCTGACCCCGGCCCGCCCTCCCGGATGGGGAGGCACACCCTGAACCCGCGGCCCTAACCCCGCCTCCCGCCTGAAGGGGTTAGGGCCGCGTTCCATACCCACCCGCCGTCACCGACGATTGGACCACAATCCACCATGATCAGTTCCGAAACCATTGAGGGCTACCTGGCACGCCTGGCGGCCCGCCAGCCCACGCCGGGCGGAGGCGCCGCCGGTGCCCTCCACGCGGCCCAGGGCGCTGCCCTGATCGCCATGGTCGCCCGGTACACGACCGGCGCCAAGTATGCAGACCACGCAGAAGACGTGGAGCGCATCATCGCCGGCGCCGACGTCCTCATCCCGGCTGCGGTCCGCACCGCCAACGCCGACGAGGAAGCCTTTGCCGCCGTCATCAAGGCCTACGGGCTCCCGGCAGATTCCGAGGACAACCGTGCGCTGCGGACCCGGGCCATCCAGGACGCCCTGGCACAGGCTACCGAACCGCCCCGGAACCTCATCAATCTGGCCGGGCAAATCATCGACCTGGGCCACGAACTGGCCGATTTCGGCAATGCCAACGTCATCAGCGACGTCGCAGCCGCCGCCGAAGCAGCGCGTGCTGCCATTGCAACCGCCATGATCACCCTCGAAATCAACATCAAAGCCATCAAGGATCCGGGACTGCAGGACGCCCTCCGGGCCGATGTCCTGCGCGCGGAGCAGGTTGTCGCGTCCGCCGACGACCTCTCGGGCCGGGTCCGGAAGCGGGTGCTGGCATGAGCGCGGCGTCGTTGTCCGGTGCGCCGGTGGCAAAAGTCCTGCAGGCAGAAATCCAGGACAAGGTGTCAGGACTGGTCGCCGACGGAATCATGCCGACGCTGGCCGTGGTCGTGGCGACCGACAACGAAGCCACCCACTGGTACGTCCGCTCCATCGCGCGGGCGGCGGAAAAGGCCGGCATCAGCTGCAAAATCATCGACCTGGGCCCGGGGGCATCCCAGGCCCACATCGCGGCCACGCTGACCGACCTCGGCGCGGACAAGCAGACACACGGCATCATCCTGCAGACTCCCCTGCCGCCAGGGGTGCGGGCCGACGAACTGGTTCCCCATATTGATCCAGACAAGGACGTCGACGGCGCCAACCCGCTGAGCCTGGGGCGCCTGGCCGTCGGGCTGCCGGCCTTCGCCCCGGCCACGGCCCGGGCCGTGGTGGAACTGCTGGAACACCACGGAATCCCCCTCGACGGCAGCCACGTCGCCGTTGTGGGCCGGTCGGCCGTCGTGGGCAAACCGCTGCTGCACCTGCTGCTCGACCGCAACGCCTCCGTGACCATCTGCCATTCCCGCTCACGGCCCCTGGAAGACTACACCCGCGCCGCCGGCATCGTCGTCGCAGCCGTCGGACGGCCCGGCCTGGTCGCCGCACGGCATGTGGCACCCGGGGCCGTGGTGGTCGACGTGGGCACCAATGTGCTCGGGGACGGCAGCCTCGTCGGCGACGTCGACGCCGGGCCGGTGGCCGACGTGGCGTCCGCGCTCTCCCCTGTTCCCGGCGGCGTCGGCACCGTGACGACCGCACTCCTGCTGCTGCACACGGTGCAGGCGGCAGATCGGCTGCGGCTGCTGCAGCAGGCTCCGGCACCGGTTTCCGCGTCGCAGGCACCGGAATAGCAGTCGAGGATTTTCCCTGTCCGGGCATGGCTGCCAGGTTTCGGGCCAGGCCGGCCAGCCAGGGGCGAATGCGCATGCAGCGGTGGACACGCCAAACATGTCCACCGCTGCATGCAGTCCGTTCCTCATGACCGTCGGATTCTCCGGTTACCCCCGACTGCCCGATCCGCTGGATCCGCAGGGACGGAGCGGAAGGAGAGGCGCTTTTACCGGGGACACCTCCGGACCGCCGTCAGGGCAAAGCTGCCTTCCGGCGGAGTATCTGAGACGATAAACCATGACCTCACAGCATTTCTCTGACATTGGTACCGATTTGGAGGGCGCCCAGCCCGGCGGCGTCCAGTCCGTGGACCGGGCCATCGCGATCCTGGAAATCCTGGCCCGCGAAGGCGATGCCGGCGTCAGTGAAATCGCCGACCAGGTGGGCATCCACAAGTCCACGGCCTCGCGCCTGCTCGGGGCCCTGCTGGCCCGGGACCTGGTCCACCAGAACAGTGAACGCGGCAAGTACCAGCTGGGCTTCGGCATCCTGCGCCTGGCCGCCTCCATTCCGGGCCGGCTCAGCCTGGTGCACGAGGCGCGCCCGGTCCTGGAGGCCCTGGCGGCCGAATTCAAGGAAACCGTTAACCTCGCGGTCCTGCGCTCCCACTACGCGGTCAACGTGGACCAGGCCATGGGCCCGTCGACGCTGGCCACGCACGACTGGATTGGCAGCCTGACCCCGCTGCATGCCACCTCCAGCGGCAAGGTCCTGCTTGCGGCCTTGGACACCGAGGAACGGAACCGGCTGCTGAAGGAGGCCGGTCTGCCCGGCAGGACCTCCCGGACCATCACCTCGCGCCGGAAGCTCGAGGAGCAGCTGCTCCAGGTCGCGCGCGAAGGCGTCGCCATTACACGGGAGGAACTGGAGATCGGGCTCAACGCCGCCGCGGTGCCGATATTCAACCACAGCGGCGCTGTCGTCGGGGCCCTGAGTATCTCCGGGCCGGCCTTCCGGTTCGATCCCGAAACGCAGCCCGGCCTGCTTGAGGCGCTCAAGCAGGCCGGGGAGCAGGTCAGCAGGCGGATGGGCTATTCGGCAGCCTGAGCCTGCCGCCCACCTCATCGGACCCGGTCATCAGCTGGGTTGGGGTTCGGGGTGGGGGATGAAGCGGACGGTCATGGCCTTGTAGCCGGGGGTGTTGGATTCGCGGGCGACCAGGTCGCGGTGGACCAGCACGTTGGCTTCAGGGAAGTAGGCCGCGGCGCAGCCGCGGGCGGTGGGGTAGGCGACGAGGCGGAATTTGTCCGCGCGGCGTTCGGTGCCCTTGAAGGTGCTGATCACATCGACCAGATCCCGGTCCGCGAAGCCCAGTGCGGCCAGGTCCTCGGGGTGGACCAGGATGACCCGGCGACCGTTGGAGATGCCGCGGTAGCGGTCGTCCAGGCCGTAGAAGGTGGTGTTGTACTGGTCGTGGCTGCGCATGGTCTGCAGGATCAGGTGCCCCTCGGGGGCCTCCAGGTACTCCAGCGGGCTCACCGTGAAGCGCCCCTTGCCGATGTCGGTGGCGAAGGAGCGGGTATCCCGCGGCGGGTTCGGCAGCACGAAGCCGTTCTTGGTCCGGATCCGTTCATTGAAGTTCTCGAACCCGGGGATCACCCGGGAGATGTGGTCGCGGATCACGTCGTAGTCCTCGGCCATGGCCCGCCAGTTGACCGGGTGCCCGTCCCCGAAGGTGGCCCGGGCCATCCGGGCGATGATCACCGGTTCGGCCAGCAGGTGCTCGGACACCGGGGCCAGCCGGCCCCGGGTGGAGTGCACCACGGACATGGAGTCCTCCACGGAGAGGAACTGGGCGCCGCCGGGGTGCTTGTCGTCGCGGTCGGTGCGGCCCAGGGTGGGCAGGATCAGCGAGGTGCGCCCGTGCACGATGTGCGAGCGGTTGGGCTTGGTGGAGATGTGCACGGTCAGCCCGGCCCGGCGCATGCCCGCCTCCAGGGCCTCGGTGTCCGAGCAGGCCAGCGCGAAGTTCCCGCCCATCGAGACGAACACGTCGACCTGATCGTCCATGAACGCCTCGAGCGTTTCGGTCGCGTCCACCCCGTGCCCGCGCGGGCAGTCAATCCCGAACTCGGCATCCAGGGCCGCCAGCAGCCATTCGGCCGGTTTCTCCCAGATGCCCATGGTCCGGTCGCCCTGCACGTTCGAGTGTCCGCGGACCGGGCAGGCCCCGGCCCCGGGCTTGCCGAAGTTGCCCTGCAGCAGCAGCAGGTTGATGATCTCGCGCAGCGTGTTCACCGAGTGCGGCTGCTGGGTGACGCCCAGCGCCCAGCAGATGATCGTGGCCCTGGACTTGGCCAGCATCCCGGCCACGCGCTCGATCCGGTCCCGGGACAGCCCGGTGGCCTGCTCGGTCTCCGCCCAGTCCACGTGGCTGCGCGCCCGGCGGTAGTCCTCGAACCCCTCAGTCTGCGCGGCAATAAAATCGTGGTCGACCACCGAGCCGGGGACGCGGGCCTCCTCCTCCAGCAGCAGGTGGCCCAGGGCCTGGAACAGGGCCAGGTCCCCGCCGACCCTGATCTGCACGAACTCGTCGGCGACCTGGTCCCCGCCGCGGGCCAGGTTACGCGGGTCCTGCGGGTCCTTGAACTTCATCAGGCCCGCCTCGGGCAGCGGGTTCACCGCCACCACCTGGCCGCCGTTGGCCCGGCACTCGGTCAGCGCCGAGAGCATGCGCGGATGGTTGGTGCCCGGGTTCTGGCCCACTACCAGGATCAGCTCCGCCCGGTGCATGTCCTCCAGCGAGACCGTGCCCTTGCCGATGCCGATGGTCGGGTTCAGCGCCGACCCCGAGGACTCGTGGCACATGTTCGAACAGTCCGGCAGATTGTTGGTGCCCACCGAACGGGCGAACAGCTGGTACATGAACGCGGTCTCGTTCGCGGTGCGCCCGGAGGTATAGAACACGCACCGCTCCGGGGCCGCGGCCCGGATATGCTCCCCGACCAGCTCGAAAGCGTCGGCCCAGGAGATCGGCGAATAGTGCGTCTCGCCCTCGCGGATCACCACCGGCTCGGTGATCCGACCCTGGTTGCCCAGCCAGTACTCGGTCCTGGACTCCAGGTCCTTGATGGAGTGCGCGGCCCAGAACTCCGGGCCCACCGTGCGCAGCGTGTTCTCCTCGGCAATGGCCTTGGCCCCGTTCTCGCAGAACTCCGCGGGCTTGCGCGCGCCCGTGATGGATTCCGGCCAGGCACAGCCCGGACAGTCAAAACCCCCGCGCTGGTTCACCCGCAGCATGGAGCGCACCGTGCGGGCCACCCCCGCCTGGGAAACACCGCGGTCCACGGCCACCGTCACGGCCTTGATCCCCGCCGCCGCAGTCTTCGGGTCGTGGACTTCGAGCTCGTCCTCATTAATGTCATCTACCGGTGCGTTCCGCCTGATCAAAGCCATCCTGGTCTCCTGTTAGTCCTGCCACCGTCCATGCCGGTGTTTTGTTCCATGCCGGTGTTTTGTTCCATGCCGATGTTTCGTTCCATGCCGATGTTTCGTTCCATGCCGATGTTTCGTTCCATGCCGATGGCACCGCCGGTAGGCTCCGGCGGTGCCATCGGTTTTAGGCCCATCACGCCGGCGCGGCCTCGGCTTCGCTGGCGGCGCGGACGTCCGCCGCCACACGGTCCGGGTGGGTGTAGACGTTGATGCTGCGGCCCCGGCTGAAGCCGGCCAGGGTCAGGCCCGTCTCCCGGGCCAG